>NZ_RJPJ01000003.1:0-220983 GCF_003943395.1 Streptococcus oralis
CAAGGATGGCCAAGACAGTTGGACAGATCTTGGTGCCATTACATCTAGTCTCCAAACCTTCGCTATCCGAAATGGTGGCTCTCTTCTAGACGTCAAATTAGTCTGGGAAGGTGGCAAGGCTGAGTTTTATGAATTGGCAAGCTTCCATCAAGAATTAACAGAAGAACCGGTTCAATCAAGCAAGGGTGAAGAACCAGCACCCGTTCTTGAGGTTCCTGAATTCACAGGTGGTGTCAATGCGGATGAGGCAGCAGTGCATGGAGTACCAGAGTACACAGGTCCACTTGGAACAGCAGGAGATCAGCCGGCACCGATAGTTGAGAAACTAGAGTTTACAGGTGGTGTGAACGCGGTAGAAGCAGCAGTACATGAAGTACCAGAGTACACAGGTCCACTTGGAACAGCAGGAGACCAACCAGCACCGACAGTTGAGAAACTAGAGTTTACAGGTGGTGTGAACGCGGTAGAAGCAGCAGTACATGAAGTACCAGAGTACACAGGTCCACTTGGAACAGCAGGAGACCAACCAGCACCGACAGTTGAGAAACTAGAGTTTACAGGTGGTGTGAACGCGGTAGAAGCAGCAGTACATGAAGTACCAGAGTACACAGGTCCGCTTGGTACAGTAGGAGATCAGCCAGCACCGATAGTTGAGAAACGAGAGTTTACAGGTGGTGTGAACGCGGTAGAAGCAGCAGTACATGAAGTACCAGAGTACACAGGTCCGCTTGGAACAGCAGGAGACCAACCAGCACCGACAGTTGAAAAACCTGAGTTTAAACTTAGTCTGCTTGCTTCAGATGAAGGTAATACTCCAGATATTAAACAAGAAACGGCTAAACAAAGCTTGCCAGCAACAGGAGAAAGTCAGTCAGATACAGCTATCTTCTTAGCAGGTGTTAGCCTAGCTTTATCTGCTATCTTTATAGCGAAAGGGAAAAAGGAATAGCTTCTGATTACCTTTGTTTTTGACAAATTTTAACATCAAGAGAAAGTGAAGAGACAGCACCATAACCTCTATAATAGTTAGAGAAACTATCAAAAGAGTTATGGTGCTGTTGGGATAAACTATTGAGCTATAAAGAATAAAAATCCTGAGAAGTAAAATTCTCAGGATTTTGCTTATTGTTGCGTTTGACTTGGTTGGTTTTGCTCAGCAGGTGTAGTTCCTGATTGTTGAGGAATCGTCTGCGTTTGACTTGTGCTTGGAGTAGTTGAACTTGACTGAGAAGTCGAACTCTCAGATGTTGAGTTAGAACTTTCAGATGTGGAACTTTGTTGAGTAGATGATGAAGGGGTCCACGTATTGCGTGCTCCATTCTTAAAGACAAATTCCCCGCTTCTGTAAAGACCTTCAGGCATGGTCCAATCTCCTGGATGATCATCAGTTGAGAGATAGGTCATCATCGAACGGTAGACCTTAGCCGCAACATAGAAACCGTCACCAACGATAGGAGTGAGGCGATTAGAATAACCGGTCCAGACAGCCATTGAATATTTACGTGTATAGCCGACAAACATTTCGTCTGGAGCTATATAACCAGAGTTCTTAATGTATTTTTCAATCTCGTCATCTGTATAGTTTGATGTACCAGTCTTACCAGCTTGTGGTAGCCATGATAGGTAGGCACCACGACCAGTTCCGTAGGTTAGGACCGTTTTCATCATTTCTGTCATCATGTAGGCAGTAGTTTCTTTCATTGCCCGAGTACCAGGGTCAGAGAATTCTTTTGAGCTACCGTCACTAAAGACGACTTTGTTAACATACATCGGTTTACGGTAGATACCACCGTTTGCAAAAGCAGCATAGGCTGCGGCCATTTTTTCACTGCTTGCTCCATACTTTTTGTTAGATTCGGTTGTGTTACTTGAAATCGCGTTGGCATAGTGCATATCTGGGTAGTCAATACCGAGTCCATTTAGGAAGGTCTTGGCTCTATCCAAACCGACTTTATTCAAAGTTTCTACAGCTGTAACGTTCCGTGATTGTTGAAGAGCATACTGTAACGTGATGTTTCCAAAGTAACTCTTATCCCAGTTGTAGACAGGGGTGTTGGTCCCAGGATAGTTATAAGGTACGTCATGAACGATAGCAGCAGTTGAGTCGTAGATGTCATACTCCAAGGCTGGCGCGTAATCTGTGATGGGTTTCATGGTTGAACCCCAGTCACGGTTGGTTTCGACAGCTTGGTTTATACCGAAGGAAACATTGCTTGATTGGTGACGGGCACCTAATTGAGCGATGACTTTCCCGTTTGTCACATCTACGATAGTTGAAGCCACTTGCAATTCATCATCTGGGTAATTAACATATTCGTCGGTATTGTAGATATCCCAGAGACGTTGTTGGACTTTAGGATCAACATTGGTATAAACTTCCATTCCCGTTGTCAAAAGATTGTAGCCTGTTTCTTGTTCGACTTGGTCAATCACTTCTTTGAGGTAATTGTCCATATACGGAGGATAGCTATTAGCAGATTTTAGACTTTGAAGTCCGTCTGTAATAGGAGTGTTAATGGCTTTTTCGTATTGTTCGGCTTTAATATAACCTTGTCCCTTCATCTCGGAGAGAACCAGATCTCGGCGTTCTTGTGCCGCTTCTGGATGAGAGTAGGGATCATACTGATTTGGAGCCTGGGGCATTCCAGCTAGGAGAGCCAATTGAGGTAGACTTAAATCTTTGAGGTCTTTACCATAGTAGTTTTGGGCTGCCGTTTGCATTCCGTAATTTCCGTTGGACATATAGACCTTGTTGATGTAGTAAGTTAGGATCTCTTGTTTGGTTGCTTTTTGTTCTAGCTGAAAGGCTAACCAGGCTTCCTGTGCCTTACGAGAAAGGGTCTGATCAGAAGTTGATGTAGAGAAATAGGTCAGCTTAATCAACTGCTGTGTCAAGGTAGAACCACCCTGAAGGCCACCACCACCTCGAAGATTTCGTAAGGAAGCACCGAGGATACGAATCGTATCTACTCCTCGGTGACTGAAGAAACGATGATCTTCAATAGAGACAATTGCATTGACCAACTCCGTAGGGATTTCATTAGCCTGTGCATTGACACGGCGCTCAGAACCCAGATCAGCAATAAGCTCATCATTGCTGTCATAAATCTTACTAGAAGTCGTTGCGACTAGCTTGCTTTCGGATAGGGCTGGAGCCTTGCTGACATAGTAGAGGAAGAGTCCTCCGCCTAGCACAACTGCTGCGATAAATACAGTTAAGAGACAGATACTGACATACTTAGCTATTCGCAGGAAAGTTTGTTTGTTCATCTTATTTTACCACCTAGTAAATGTTCTTTGATAACGTCGAGATAGGGAATCTGTGGAAAGGCACCAGGCTCAATCCTATATCCATTTTCTCGAATATATCCAAGTGGCATTGACTTTTGTCCTCTATCTTGATGATAGAAACGAATCAAGTCAATGGCTGGCAATAAGTAGGTTTCTTGCTGAGAAGAAAAGTGAAGGAGGACAAAGCAGATTCCTTGCTGGGCAAGAACTTGTTCCATATGCTGGATCTGATGGAGATGAAAATTCTTCATCGGAATCGCATGTTTTTGCCTGGTTTCCTTTGCTTCAAAGTCGATGTAATATCCATCATAAACCCCTGAATAGTCAGTCGTTGAGGCCTGTCTAAAGTAGGCTTCAATGATCTTGGCTCGACTTCGTTGGGGATAGTCGACACGTACGATTTGGATGGGAGTCGGTTTCTTGTGAATAACTGCTAACCCATGTGACAAATAGTAGTCGTTCGTAGCGTTGATCATCTTTTCAAAAGACATTCCCCGATTTGCGAAATTTTTAGTTTGTGACGGGGGCGCTTGTCTCTTCTGTGATGAAAGTTTATGTGGATAGTTGACCATAATTCTCCTTATTGGTACAATAACATCACTCTATTATATCATAAATTTACAAAGAAAGGGTTAAAAATGACAACAGCCTTGATTTTAGGCTATTCAGCCTTCGACCTTGGTCTCTTTAATGACAAAGATATTCGCGTTGATATTATCAAAACAGCCATTCGGAGAGACCTAGAACGTCTAGCAGAAGAAGGGGTGACCTGGCTTGTCTTTACAGGGACTCTGGGCTTTGAGTACTGGGTGCTTCAAGTGGCACAGGATATGAAAGCAGACTATGGATTTCAGCTGGCGACCATTTTCGATTTTGAAACCCATGGTAGTAACTGGAATGAAGCCAATCAAATCAAACTCAGTGAGTTTAAGCAGGTTGACTTTGTCAAATATGCCTATCCACAATATGAGCACAAGGAGCAACTACGTGATTATCAGAAATTTCTGCTGGAAAATACGGATGGATGCTACCTGTTTTATGACGAAGAAAATGAAACCAAGTTACAGTATTTTTACCAGATGATGAAAAATCAAGAAGGCTATGTTACAAAAAGATTAACATTTGAGGATCTGAACGAAATAGTGGAAAATTTTTCCGAAAAGTGAGGCTTTGACCTTGATTTTTATTTGTCTTTTTTTATATAATAAGAATAACAATCAAGAATGGAGAGAGAAATGGCAAGTATTATTTTTTCAGCAAAAGATATTTTTGAACAAGAGTTTGGACGTGAAGTTCGCGGATATAGTAAGGCAGAGGTAGACGAGTTCCTAGATGATGTGATCAAGGATTATGAGACTTACGCAGCCTTGGTCAAATCTCTTCGTCAGGAGATTGCTGATTTGAAGGAGGAATTGTCTAACAAGCCACAGGCAAGTTCTACTCAACAAAGTTCTATCGAAGTAACAAGTTCTACTCCAATGACAAATTTTGATATTTTGAAACGATTGAATCGACTTGAAAAAGAAGTATTCGGTAAGCAAATCGTAGACAATTCTGAGTTATAATTAGGTGTCTATTAGATGCAATTTTTGGATAATCGCGTGAAGAGAATCTCTTTTCATGAGGAAAGTCCATGCTAGCACAGGCTGTGATGCCTGTAGTGTTTGTGCTAGGCGAATCCATAAGCCTAGGGACGAGAGATCGTTACGGCAGTTGAAATGGCTAAGTCTTCGGATAGGTCAGAGTAGGCTTGAAAGTGCCACAGTGACGGAGTCTTTTCGGAAACGGAGAGAGTGGAACGCGGTAAACCCCTCAAGCTAGCAACCCAAATTTTGGTCGGGGCATGGAGTGCACGGAAACGAACGTAGTACTCTGACTGCTATCAGTTATAGGCTGTTAGCGGTAGACAGATGATTATCGAAGGAAGTGGTCCTAGTCACTTCTGGAACAAAACATGGCTTATAGAAAATTGCATATAGGTTGGGGCTGAGAATTTTTTCTCAACCTCATTTTTTAAAGTGAACAAGAGAAAGGTCTTGCAAGACTAGAAATGAAAGAACAATTTAATTTAATCGCAACTGCTGCGGCGGGGCTAGAGGCTGTCGTTGGACGTGAGGTGCGAGATCTTGGTTATGATTGCCAAGTTGAAAATGGGCGTGTCCGTTTTCAAGGAGATGTGCGGGCAATTATTGAGACCAATCTGTGGCTTCGCGCAGCTGACCGTATCAAGATTGTAGTTGGAAGCTTTCCGGCTAAGACCTTTGAAGAGCTTTTCCAAGGAGTTTTTGCTCTGGATTGGGAAAACTATCTCCCGCTTGGGGCGCGTTTTCCGATTTCCAAGGCCAAATGTGTAAAGTCAAAACTTCATAACGAGCCTAGTGTTCAGGCTATTTCCAAGAAGGCTGTTGTGAAGAAATTACAAAAACACTATGCCCGCCCAGAAGGTGTTCCCTTGATGGAAACTGGTCCCGAATTTAAGATTGAGGTGTCCATCCTTAAGGATGTAGCAACTGTCATGATTGACACGACAGGTTCTAGCCTCTTTAAACGTGGTTATCGTACGGAAAAGGGTGGAGCTCCTATCAAGGAAAATATGGCAGCAGCCATTTTACAACTCTCTAACTGGTATCCAGACAAGCCCTTGATCGATCCGACCTGTGGTTCAGGAACTTTCTGTATCGAGGCGGCTATGATGGCTAGAAAGATGGCGCCGGGGCTTCGCCGTTCCTTTGCTTTTGAGGAATGGAACTGGGTTAGCGATCGGTTAATCCAAGAAGTTCGCACAGAGGCTGCTAAGAAAATCGATCGTGAGATAGAATTGGATATTATGGGTTGTGATATAGACGCTCGTATGGTGGAAATTGCCAAGGCAAATGCTCAAGCAGCAGGCGTCGCAGGTGATATCACTTTTAAACAAATGCGGGTACAGGACTTGCGCTCAGACAAGATCAATGGCGTTATCATTTCCAATCCACCATATGGGGAGCGCTTGTCTGATGATGCAGGAGTTACAAAGCTCTATGCAGAAATGGGGCAGGTCTTTGCGCCGTTGAAAACCTGGAGCAAATTTATCCTGACGAGTGACGAAGCTTTTGAAAGTAAGTACGGAAGCCCAGCGGATAAAAAGCGCAAACTTTATAACGGAACCTTAAAAGTGGATTTGTATCAATACTTTGGTCAGCGTGAGAAGCGCCAAGAGGTAAAGTAGAAAGGAAGACAGATGAGTAAAAAAAGACACAATCGTCATAAAAAAGAGCATCAAGAATCCAAATTTGATTTTGACGAGGCGAAAGATCTGACAGTTGGTCAAGTCATCCGTAAAAATGAAGAAGTTGAAGCTGGAGTATTGCCTGAGGACAATATCTTGGATAAATACATCAAACAGCACCGCGAGGAAATCGAGGCGGACAAGTTTGAAACACGTCAATTTAAAAAAGAAGAACTGCAGGAAGCTCAGGCTCAAGAAGAATTGACGACACAGGAAGTCTCAGAAATCACTGAAGAGTCGGCACCAATCATAGAGGAACCCGAGACAGTTTCAGAAGAAACGGTGTCAGACTCAGTGGAAACTACAAGCTCGGATGTGATTTTGCCTCCTTTGGGAGAAGAAAATCAAGACTTGGAACCGCTTGTGTTGGAAAAGCAAACGCCAGCAGAGGTTGCTGATGAGAAAGAAGAGGAAGAGACGGCTCTACTTTCACGCTCAGCTCAGGCAGAATCAGAAACAGTTTCTAATTCTAAAAAGAAGCGCGTGTTTGTTATCGGTTCAGCCTTGGCAGCAGCCCTTATCTTGGCAGGTAGTTACTATATCTATCGTCAAGTAAATCGCTCCAACCAAGCCATCCAGTCTTCCCAGTCTTCTTCTAGTAATCAAGAAACACAAACAGCCCTACAAGAGTTTAATGCCCTCTACGATGCCTTTTATACGGATGCTAATAAAACAGCCTTGAAAAATAGTCAGTTTGACAAGTTGAACCAACTCAAGGCTCAGCTAGATAAACTCGAAGGCAGTCGAGAGTATACCCTTGCCAAGTCTAAGTATGATAGTTTAGAAACTCAAATCAAGGCTGTGCAAGAAGTGAATAATCAGTTTGAAACTCCAGCAATTACTGATGGTGTCTTGGATACCAATGCAAAGGTCAAGGCAGACGCTAAATTTACAGAAATTAAAACAGGAAATACAGAGCTAGACAAACTGTTAGATAAGGCCATTAGCCTGGGTAAGAGCCAGCAAACAAGCGCCTCTAGTTCAAGTTCAAGTAGCAGTAGTCAGGAAAGTTCAAGTACAACGACTGATAGCAGTACGAGCAGTTCGTCTGCTTCATCAAGTTCAGCACCTGCCAGCAGACCAGAAAGTGGAGGTTTGTCTAGCGATGGTGTCAATCTTCAAAGAAGTGCTAGTCGTGTACCGTACAACCAATCTGCTGTAGACGATAGCAACAACCCTGCCTGGAATTTTGCCGATGGTGTTTTGGAACAAATCCTAGCAACATCACGTGCTCGTGGCTATATCACTGGTAATCAATATATCCTAGAACGTGTCAATATCGTAAACGGAAATGGTTATTACAACCTCTATAAACCAGATGGAACCTATCTCTTCACCCTCAACTGTAAGACTGGATACTTTGTCGGTAATGGAGCTGGTCACGCGGATGACTTGGACTACTAGGAGCCCGTTACAAAATTCTTTCCTTTCATAGGTAAAAATGATAAAATAAAACATATTAAACAAGAGGAGTGTCACATGACAAAAGCTAACTTTGGTGTCGTTGGTATGGCCGTAATGGGTCGTAACCTTGCCCTAAATATCGAATCTCGTGGCTATACAGTTGCCATTTACAACCGTAGTAAAGAAAAAACAGAAGACGTAATTGCTTGCCATCCAGAAAAGAAATTTGTTCCAAGCTACGATGTAGAGTCTTTCGTTCAATCTATCGAAAAACCTCGTCGTATCATGCTCATGGTTCAGGCTGGACCTGGTACAGATGCGACTATCCAAGCCCTTCTTCCACACCTTGACAAGGGTGATATCTTGATTGACGGAGGAAACACTTTCTACAAAGATACTATCCGTCGTAATGAAGAATTAGCAAACTCAGGCATCAACTTTATCGGTACTGGGGTTTCTGGTGGTGAAAAAGGTGCCCTTGAAGGTCCTTCTATCATGCCTGGTGGACAAAAAGAAGCCTACGAATTGGTGGCGGATGTTCTTGAAGAAATCTCAGCTAAAGCACCAGAAGATGGCAAACCATGTGTGACTTACATCGGTCCTGATGGAGCTGGTCACTATGTGAAAATGGTCCACAACGGTATCGAGTATGGTGACATGCAATTGATCGCAGAAAGCTATGACTTGATGCAACACTTGCTAGGCCTTTCTGCAGAAGACATGGCCGAAATCTTTACTGAGTGGAACAAGGGTGAATTGGACAGCTACTTGATTGAAATCACAGCTGATATCTTGAGCCGTAAAGACGATGAAGGTCAGGATGGACCAATCGTAGACTACATCCTCGATGCTGCAGGCAACAAGGGAACTGGTAAATGGACTAGTCAATCAGCACTTGACCTTGGTGTGCCATTGTCACTCATCACTGAATCAGTATTTGCACGTTACATCTCTACATACAAAGAAGAGCGTGTACATGCTAGCAAGGTTCTTCCAAAACCAGCTGCCTTCAAATTTGAAGGTGATAAGGCTGAGTTGATCGAAAAGATCCGTCAAGCTCTTTACTTCTCAAAAATCATCTCATACGCGCAAGGTTTTGCTCAATTGCGTGTGGCTTCTAAAGAAAATAACTGGAACTTGCCATTTGCGGACATCGCATCTATCTGGCGTGATGGTTGTATCATCCGTTCTCGTTTCTTGCAAAAGATCACAGATGCCTACAACCGTGATGCAGACCTTGCAAACCTTCTCTTGGATGAGTACTTCTTGGATGTTACTGCTAAGTACCAACAAGCAGTGCGTGATATCGTAGCTCTTGCTGTTCAAGCTGGTGTACCAGTACCAACCTTCTCAGCAGCTATTACTTACTTTGATAGCTACCGTTCAGCTGACCTTCCAGCTAACTTGATCCAAGCGCAACGTGACTACTTTGGTGCCCACACTTACAAACGTAAAGACAAAGAAGGAACCTTCCACTACTCTTGGTATGATGAAAAATAAGTAGGTCTGCCATGGGGAAACGGATTTTATTACTTGAGAAAGAACGAAATCTCGCTCATTTTCTCAGTCTGGAACTCCAAAAAGAGCAATACCGAGTCGATTTGGTAGAGGAGGGGCAAAAAGCCCTCTCCATGGCTCTCCAGACGGACTATGACTTGACTTTACTGAATGCTCGTCTGGGGGGTATGACGGCCCAGGATTTTGCAGAGAGGCTGAGTCGGACAAAACCAGCCTCAGTTATCATGGTCTTGGACCATCGCGAAGAATTGCAAGACCAGATTGAGACAATCCAGCGCTTCGCCGTTTCTTACATCTATAAGCCAGTGATTATTGATCAGCTGGTGGCTCGTATTTCAGCGATTTTCCGAGGTCGGGACTTTATCGACCAACACTGTAGTCAGATGAAGGTCCCAACGTCTTACCGCAATTTGCGTATGGATGTAGAACATCATACCGTTTATCGTGGCGAGGAGATGATTGCTCTGACGCGCCGTGAGTATGACCTTTTGGCCACTCTCATGGGAAGCAAGAAGGTCTTGACTCGTGAGCAGTTGTTGGAAAGTGTTTGGAAGTACGAAAGTGCGACAGAAACCAATATCGTGGATGTTTATATCCGTTATCTACGTAGCAAGCTTGATGTAAAAGGTCAAAAAAGCTACATTAAAACCGTGCGTGGTGTTGGTTACACCATGCAAGAATAGAAAAGCAGTTGCAGTTCATTTGGAACTGCTTTTTTCAAATGGAGAAAGAGATGTCTTTTCGTTTTTTTTCTTTGTATTGACAGGAACGAACAGGTGTGTTACAATCCTTTTGAGGAGGATAAAATTAATGAAGAAAACTTTTTATAAAAAATTGGGTATTTCAATTGTTGCTAGTACTTTATTGGCGGGTCAGCTATCTACAGTATCTGCTTTGACTGTTATTTCTAGTACTGGTGAAGAATATGAGGTAAGTGAAACTTTACAAGAAAGTCCAGGAAATAATGATTTTTCACTTCCTGAGATTTTACCGACTTATGGTTCATACTACCAAAAACAATCAGAAGTAATTATCGGTAATGATGATTTGGTTAAAATTGATAATACTTTACATTATCCATACTCAACTTCAGCTATGGTTTTGTCTGAGTACAAAGGTGTAGCTAATGGAATCAACGGAGAAGGTAGAGGAAGTGCGAACTTTATTAAAGATAATATTTTAATTACAGCAGCTCATAATTTCTACAGTCGTAAATATGGGAAAGAAGCTGATGCTATTTACGTACTTCCAGCAGCTAGTCCAAATCAAAATCCATTTGGAAAAATCAAAGTAAAGGAAGTTCGATATTTGAAGGAATTTAGAACTTTAAATTCTAGGGACGCATGGAGATATGATTTGGCTCTATTAATTCTAGAGGAGCCTATTGGAGCAAAATTGGGAACATTGGGGCTTCCCAATAGTCAAAAAAATTTGGCGGGAACACCTGTAACAATTACTGGTTATCCATCATATGATTTTAAAATTCATCAAATGTATACAGATAAAAAACAAGTTTTAAGTGATGATGGTACTTTTTTGGATTATCAAGTTGATACTTTGGAGGGGTCAAGTGGATCTGCAGTTTATGATGCCAGACACCGTGTAGTCGGAGTGCATACTTTGGGGGATGAAGATAATCAAGTTAATAGTGCAGTCAAATTAAATGAACAGAATTTATCATTTATTTATTCTGTTATTCAAGGACATTCTATTGATGGATGGAAATTGATTAGTGGTACTTGGTATTATTATAAGAATAGTACGAAACAAACAGGTTGGCAAAAGATAAATGATACTTGGTACTATCTAGATGCTTCTGGTAAGATGCTCACAGATTGGCAAAAAATATCCGGGGAGTGGTATTATTTTGAATCTTCTGGCGCAATGGCAACTAGCTGGAAATATGTACGTGGCAAATGGTACTATTTTGATTCCTCTGGTGAAATGGCAACGGGGTGGAAATACCTCCGAGGCAAATGGTATTACTTAGATAAGAGCAATGGAGACATGAAGACTGGTTGGTACAAAGATGGCTCAACATGGTACTATCTAGATCCTTCTAATGGAGATATGAAAACCGGTTGGATAAAAGTAGGAGGAAACTGGTATTATCTCAATTCAAGTGGAGCAATGGTAACAGGTAGCCAAACTATCGATGGTAAAGTTTATAATTTCGCTTCATCTGGTGAGTGGATTTAATGTTGGAGGAGTAAATAAATGAAACTTTTGAAAAAAACTATGCAAGTTGGACTGACAGCATTTTTCTTTGGTTTGCTAGCTACAAATACTGTTTTTGCGGATACCACAGGTGGACAGTTTGTTGATAAGGATAATAGAAAATATTATGTAAAAGATGCTCATAAAGCAATCTATTGGCATAAAATAGATGGCAAAACTTACTATTTTGGTGATAAAGGAGAAATGGTAGTTGGATGGCAATACTTAGAAATTCCTGGAACAGGTTATCGTGATGATTTATTAGATAACCAACCAGTTAATGAAATCGGCCTTCAACACAAGTGGTACTATTTTGGACAAGATGGTGTACTACAAGAATTTGTTGGTTGGAAAGCATTAGAGATTAAAACTAAAGACAGTGTTGGAAGAAAGTACGGGGAAAAACGTACAAATCCGGAAGATAAAGAAGAGAAGAGTTTTTACACGAACTATTACTTTAATCAAAATCATTCTTTAGAGACAGGTTGGCTTTATGACCAATCTAATTGGTATTATCTAGCTAAAACGGAAATTAATGGAGAAAACTATATTGGTGGTGAAAGACGTGCAGGCTGGATAAACGATGATTCGACTTGGTACTATCTAGATCCAACAACTGGGATTATGCAAACAGGTTGGCAATATCTAGGTAATAAATGGTACTATCTCCGTTCATCAGGTGCAATGGCAACTAGCTGGTATCAAGAAGGTTCAACTTGGTATTATCTAGATGCTCAAAATGGAGATATGAAGACAGGTTGGGCTTATGTCGGTAACAAGTGGTACTATCTCCGTTCATCAGGAGCTATGGCGACTGGCTGGTATCAGGAAGGTTCGACTTGGTACTACTTACATGCAAGTAATGGAGATATGAAGACAGGCTGGTTCCAGGTCAATGGCAAATGGTACTACGCTTATAGTTCAGGTGCTTTAGCAGTTAGTACAAGAGTGGATGGCTACTACGTCAACTATAATGGCGAATGGGTCCAATAATGAAAGAGGCGATTGTGAAGGAAACAATCGCTTTTTTTGTAAAAATATAATAAAATAGATAGGAGAAAATACTACTGTATGAAATGAGACGGTCTTTCCGTCTGGTTAAAGGAAAACATGATAAAAAAAGTTGGTGTCGGTCAGGCACATAGTAAGATTATTTTAATAGGGGAGCACGCTGTCGTTTACGGTTATCCTGCCATTTCCTTGCCTCTCTTAGAGGTGGAGGTGACTTGTAAGGTGGTCCCTGCTGAAAGTCCATGGCATCTTTATGAGGAGGATACCTTGTCCATGGCAGTGTATGCTTCGCTGGAGTATTTGGATATCAAAGAAGCCTGTATTCGCTGTGAGATTGACTCGGCTATCCCTGAAAAACGGGGGATGGGTTCGTCAGCGGCTATCAGCATAGCAGCTATTCGTGCGGTTTTTGACTACTATCAAGCCGACCTGCCTCACGATGTGCTAGAAATCTTGGTCAATCGGGCTGAGATGATTGCCCATATGAATCCTAGTGGTTTGGATGCTAAGACCTGTCTCAGTGGCCAGCCCATTCGCTTTATTAAAAACGTTGGTTTTACAGAACTTGAGATGAACCTATCTGCCTATTTGGTGATTGCTGACACGGGCGTGTATGGTCACACTCGTGAAGCTATCCAAGTGGTTCAAAGCAAGGGGAAGGATGCTCTGCCGTTTTTGCATGCCTTGGGAGAATTGACCCAGCAGGCAGAAAAGGTGATCAGACAAAAAGATGCTGAAAAACTGGGACAAATCCTCAGTCAAGCGCATTTACATCTAAAAGAAATTGGCGTCAGTAGCCCTGAAGCAGACTCCCTCGTTGAAGCGGCTCTTAGTCATGGTGCTCTGGGTGCCAAGATGAGTGGGGGTGGACTAGGAGGCTGCATTATCGCCTTGGTAGCCAATCTGGACCAAGCGCAAGAACTAGCAAAACGATTAGAAGAGAAAGGAGCTGTTCAGACATGGATCGAAAGCCTGTAACAGTACGTTCCTACGCAAATATTGCCATTATCAAATATTGGGGAAAGAAAAAAGAGAAAGAGATGGTTCCTGCGACCAGCAGTATTTCTCTGACTTTGGAAAACATGTATACAGAGACGACCTTTTCGCCTCTGCCAGCCCATGCGACGGCGGATGCCTTTTATATCAATGGTCAGCTCCAAAATGAGGCTGAGCATGCCAAGATGAGCAAAATCATTGACCGTTACCGCCCAGAAGGTGAGGGATTTGTCCGTATCGATACTCAAAACAACATGCCTACCGCAGCGGGCTTGTCCTCAAGTTCCAGTGGTTTGTCCGCTCTGGTCAAGGCTTGCAATGCTTATTTTCAGCTTGGTTTGAATCGGAGCCAGTTGGCGCAGGAGGCTAAGTTTGCCTCGGGTTCTTCCTCTCGCAGTTTTTATGGACCACTAGGTGCCTGGGATAAGGATAGTGGAGAGATTTACCCTGTAGAGACAGACTTGAAACTAGCTATGATCATGTTGGTGCTAGAGGACAAGAAAAAACCAATCTCTAGCCGTGATGGGATGAAACTCTGTGTGGAAACCTCGACGACCTTTGATGACTGGGTACGCCAGTCTGAGAAGGATTATCAGGAGATGCTGGTTTATCTCAAAGATAATGACTTTGCAAAGGTTGGGGAACTAACGGAGAAAAATGCCCTTGCTATGCACGCTACGACCAAGACTGCTAGTCCAGCCTTTTCATATCTGACGGATGCAACTTATGAAGCGATGGACTTTGTCCGTCAACTTCGTGAGAAAGGAGAAGCCTGCTACTTTACCATGGATGCTGGTCCCAATGTCAAGGTCCTCTGTCAAGAAGAAGACTTGGAGCATTTATCTGAAATCTTCGGTCAACGTTACCGCTTGATTGTGTCAAAAACAAAGGATTTGAGCCAAGATGATTGCTGTTAAAACTTGCGGAAAACTATACTGGGCAGGTGAATATGCTATTTTAGAGCCAGGACAGTTAGCCTTGATAAAGGCCATCCCCATCTATATGAAGGCTGAGATTACCTTTTCTGATCGCTACCGTATCTACTCAGATATGTTTGATTTCGCAGTGGACTTGACGCCAAATCCTGACTACAGCTTGATTCAAGAAACGATTACTTTGATGGGGGACTTCCTCGCTGATCGTGGGCAGACCTTGCGACCTATTTCTTTGGAAATCCGAGGAAAAATGGAGCGAGAAGGAAAAAAATTTGGTCTGGGTTCTAGTGGTAGCGTCGTTGTTTTGGTGATCAAGGCCCTGCTGGCTCTGTATGATATTACAGTTGATCAGGAACTCTTGTTCAAGCTGGCTAGCGCGGTCTTGCTCAAGCGTGGCGACAATGGTTCTATGGGAGACCTTGCCTGTATTGTGGCAGAAGATTTGGTTCTCTACCAGTCTTTTAATCGACAAAAGGTGGCTGCGTGGTTGGAAGAAGAAAACTTGGCGACAGTTTTGGAGCGTGACTGGGGTTTTTCTATCTTACAAGTGCAACCGGGCCTAGAATGTGATTTCCTAGTGGGATGGACCAAGGAAGTGGCCGTATCGAGTCAAATGGTCCAGCAAATCAAGCAAAACATAAACCAGAATTTTTTAACTTCCTCAAAAGCAACAGTGGCTACTTTGGTAGAAGCCTTGGAGCAGGGGAAGGCAGAAAAAATCATCGAGCAGCTGGAAACAGCCAGTCAACTTTTAGAAGGCTTGAGCCCAGATATTTACACACCTTCGCTGAGACAGCTGAAAGAAGCCAGTCAAGATTTGCAGGCCGTTGCCAAGAGCAGCGGTGCTGGTGGTGGCGACTGTGGGATTGCCTTGAGTTTTGATGTACAATCAACTGAAACCTTAAAAAATCGCTGGGCCGATCTGGGGATTGAGCTCTTATACCAAGAAAGGATTGGACATGACGACAAATCGTAAGGACGAGCACATCCGCTATGCCCTTGAGCAGAAAAGTTCCTATAATAGCTTTGATGAGGTAGAGTTGATTCATTCTTCCCTGCCTCTTTACGACCTGGATGAGATTGATTTGTCTACAGAATTTGCAGGTCGAAAGTGGGACTTTCCTTTTTATATCAATGCCATGACGGGTGGAAGTGATAAGGGGAGAGAAATCAATCAAAAGCTGGCTCAGGTGGCAGAAGCCTGTGGGATTTTGTTTGTGACGGGATCTTATAGCGCAGCCCTCAAAGATCCAACAGATGACTCTTTTTCTGTCAAATCTAGCCATCCAAAGCTCCTCCTTGGAACTAATATTGGATTGGACAAGCCTATCGAGTTGGGACTTCAGACTGTAGAAGCGATGAATCCTCTCCTCCTGCAAGTGCATGTTAATGTCATGCAGGAATTGCTCATGCCTGAGGGAGAAAGGAAGTTCAGAAGCTGGTATTCGCATCTAGCAGATTATAGCAAGCGGATCCCTGTTCCAATCGTTTTAAAGGAAGTGGGTTTTGGAATGGATGCCAAGACCATCGAGAGAGCCTATGAACTGGGTGTTCGAACCGTTGACCTGTCAGGTCGTGGTGGTACTAGCTTTGCCTATATCGAAAACCGTCGCAGTGGCCAGCGTGATTACCTCAATCAATGGGGACAGTCTACTATGCAAGCTCTTCTCAATGCCCAAGACTGGAAAGACAAGGTCGAGCTCTTGGTTAGCGGAGGGGTTCGAAATCCTCTTGATATGATTAAGTGCTTGGTCTTTGGTGCCAAGGCTGTAGGACTGTCACGTACCGTTCTAGAGTTGATTGAAACCTACTCGGTCGAAGAAGTGATTGGTATTATCCAAGGATGGAAAGAAGATCTGCGTTTGATCATGTGTGCCCTTAATTGTGCCACCATAGCGGATCTGCAAAACGTAGACTACATTCTATATGGGAAACTAAAAGAAGCGAATGATCAGAAATAAAGAGGTCGGGACAAGAATCCCGCCCTTTTTGGTATCTCTTTGTCAACTGTAGTGGATTGATGGAACTTAGCTTGTACGAGCATTTCTATTCCACTGCCTTTTTCCATCCTCAGACCGAGGTGACTTTTTTGAATTGTGATAAAATAGAAAGGAGAGGATGCAGCTATGAAAAAATTTCAAGTCTTTTTATTTATTGAAGCCTGTCTGTTGACGGGAGCTCTGATTTTGATGGTATCAGAGCATTTTTCGCGTTTTCTGCTGATTCTGTTCCTCTTTTTGCTCTTGCTTCGTTATTATACAGGTAAGGAGGGCAACAACGTTTTCCTCCTTGTAGCGACTATTCTTTTCTTTTTCATCGTTATGCTCAATCCCTTTGTGATTTTAGCTATCTTTGTAGCAGTCATATACAGTCTCTTTCTTCTCTATCCAATGATGAATCAAGAAAGAGAGGAGACGGATTTGGTCTTTGAAGAGGTGGTGACGGTTAAAAATGAAAAGAATCGCTGGTTCGGTAATCTCCATCATTTCTCTAGTCACCAGACCTGCCAGTTTGATGATATCAACCTCTTTCGTCTTATGGGTAAGGACACCATTCATTTAGAAAGAGTCATCCTAACCAATCATGACAATGTCATTATCCTTAGAAAGATGGTAGGAACGACTAGGATTATCGTGCCCGTAGATGTGGAAATCAGCCTCAGTGTTAACTGTCTTTATGGAGATCTTACCTTCCTCCATCAACCTAAGAGATCCCTTCGAAATGAACACTATCATCAGGAAACCAGAGACTATCTCAAGAGTAACAAGAGCGTCAAGATTTTCCTAACTACTATGGTTGGCGATGTGGAGGTAGTCAGAGGATGAAAAAGCAATCTTATCTGTTAATCGGCCTGACTTCTTTCCTCTTTATCCTCTTTTTGACTAATAGTTTACTTGATATTCTCAATCTTGATTGGTCCTATTTGCTACAAGATATTGAGAAAACAGAAAAGTTAATCTTCTTAATTTTGGTATTTAGTCTTTCCATGACCTTCTTTTTTGTCCTCTTTTGGCGCGTGATTGAAGAAATTTCTCGTAGAAAAATGCAGGTCAATTTCAAGCGCTTATTAGCAGGAAAAGAGGTGATTCCCTCTGCAGATCCAGACTTGGATGCCAGTTTCAAGTCCTTGTCTGGCAAGCTCAACCTCTTGACAGAAGCTGTTCAAAAGGCTGAAAACCAAAGCCTGGTCAAGGAAGAAGCAATCATCGAGAAAGAAAGGAAGCGGATAGCACGTGACTTACACGATACAGTTAGTCAGGAGTTGTTTGCGGCCCATATGATTTTATCAGGTGTCAGTCAGCAGGCTTTGAAGCTGGATAGAGAAAAGATGCAGACCCAGTTACAAAGTGTCGCGGCTATCCTAGAAACAGCCCAGAAAGATTTGCGGGTCTTGCTCTTGCATTTGCGACCAGTTGAGTTGGAAGAGAAGAGTTTAATTGAAGGGATTCAAATCCTCTTAAAAGAGCTTGAGGACAAGAGTGAACTCAAGGTAAGTCTCAAGCAAAATGTGACGAAATTGCCTAAGAAGATTGAAGAACATATCTTCCGTATTTTGCAGGAGTTGATCAGCAATACCCTTCGCCATGCCCAGGCATCTTGCCTAGATGTCTACCTCTATCAGACAGACGTTGAATTGCAGCTGAAGGTGGTGGATAATGGGATTGGTTTCCAGTTAGGGAGTTTAGATGACTTGAGTTATGGACTGCGAAATATCAAGGAGCGGGTTGAAGATATGGCAGGAACGATTCAACTTTTGACAGCTCCCAAGCAAGGGCTGGCGGTTGATATCCGTATCCCCTTGTTAGACAAGGAATGATAAAGGAGTAGAGATGAAAATTTTACTGGTAGATGACCATGAAATGGTCCGATTGGGCTTGAAAAGCTATTTTGACCTCCAAGACGATGTAGAAGTTGTGGGCGAGGCTGCCAATGGGGCTCAAGGTATTGACTTGGCCTTGGAATTGCGTCCAGATGTCATTGTCATGGATATTGTCATGCCTGAGATGAATGGGATTGATGCAACCTTAGCCATCCTCAAAGAATGGCCTGAAGCCAAGATTTTGATTGTGACTTCATACTTGGACAATGAAAAAATCATGCCGGTCTTGAATGCTGGTGCCAAAGGTTATATGCTCAAGACTTCTAGTGCAGATGAATTGCTCCACGCTGTCCGCAAGGTGGCTGCTGGAGAGCTGGCCATTGAACAAGAGGTCAGCAAGAAGGTTGAATACCACCGTAATCATATGGAACTTCATGAGGACTTGACTGCGCGTGAGCGAGACGTTCTCCAACTGATCGCCAAGGGATACGAAAATCAGCGCATCGCAGATGAACTTTTTATCTCTCTCAAGACGGTCAAGACCCATGTGTCCAACATTCTTGCCAAACTTGAGGTCAGCGATCGCACTCAGGCGGCGGTCTATGCCTTTCAGCACCACTTGGTCGGGCAGGAGGACTTTTAGATGAGTCTTGTAGATTTACTTGGGGAGATAGAGGCGGCAAAAGACCCTGAGAAAGCAGGCTCCATGGAAGCCTATATGCGCCATCAATTTCCCTTTCTAGGCCTTGCAGGTCCTGAAAGAAATGCGCTCTATAGAAAATACTTTCCAAGCGCGAAAAAAACAAGAGTTATTGACTGGGATTTTGTAGACACTTGTTGGGAAAAGGAGCCAAGAGAATACCAGTATGTGGCTGCCAACTATTTGAAAGCCATGCAATCTTATCTAACGAAGGATGATTTGCCTAAACTTGAGCATCTAGTCGTGACCAAGTCTTGGTGGGACACGGTAGATATCCTAGACCAAGTAGTTGGGAGTTTGGTGGCTAACCATTCGGAACTTGAAGAAGTGCTTTTAAAATGGAGCCTCTCAGACAATATCTGGCTGAGGCGAGTCGCTATTGACCACCAGTTATTAAGAAAAGAGAAGACAAATGTCCAACTGATGGAAAAGATCCTACTCAACAATCTGGACCAGACAGAATTTTTCGTCAACAAAGCCATCGGCTGGGCTCTAAGAGACTACTCTAAAACCAATCCCGAATGGGTAGCACGTTTTATTGAAAAAAATAAGAAGAGAATGGCTGAACTTAGTGTCAAGGAAGCGAGCAAGTACCTCTAGCACTATTGAAAAGCGCATTCATTACTTGAAAAAAGTCACCCGTTTATGTTATAATAGACTGTATTTAAAAAATTTTAAGGAGAAATGACAGAATGTCTGTATCATTTGAAAACAAAGAAACAAACCGTGGAGTCTTGACTTTCACAATCTCTCAAGACCAAATCAAACCAGAAGTGGACCGTGTATTTAACTCAGTAAAGAAAACTCTTAACGTTCCTGGTTTCCGTAAAGGTCACCTTCCACGTCCTATCTTTGATAAAAAATTTGGTGAAGAAACACTTTACCAAGATGTGTTGAACGCTCTTTTGCCAAACGCTTATGAAGCAGCTGTAAAAGAAGCTGGTCTTGAAGTCGTTGCGCAACCAAAAATTGACGTAACTTCAATGGAAAAAGGTCAAGACTGGGTTATCACTGCTGAAGTCGTGACAAAACCTGAAGTAAAATTGGGTGACTACAAAAACCTTGAAGTATCAGTTGATGTAGAAAAAGAAGTAACTGACGCTGACGTTGAAGAACGTATCGAACGCGAACGCAACAACTTGGCTGAATTGGTTATCAAAGAAGGCGCTGCTGAAAATGGCGACACTGTTGTTATTGACTTCGTTGGTTCTATCGACGGTGTTGAATTTGACGGTGGAAAAGGTGAAAACTTCTCACTTGGACTTGGATCAGGTCAATTCATCCCTGGTTTCGAAGACCAATTGGTAGGTCACTCAGCTGGCGAAACTGTTGACGTTGTCGTAACATTCCCAGAAGACTACCAAGCAGAAGACCTTGCAGGTAAAGAAGCTAAATTCGTAACAACTATTCACGAAGTAAAAGCAAAAGAAGTTCCAGCTCTTGACGATGAACTTGCAAAAGATATCGACGAAGAAGTGGAAACTCTTGACGAATTGAAAGAAAAATACCGCAAAGAATTGACTGCTGCGAAAGAAGAAGCGTACAAAGATGCCCTTGAAGGTGCAGCAATCGATAAAGCTGTAGAAAACGCTGAAATCGTAGAACTTCCAGAAGAAATGATCCACGAAGAAGTTCACCGCTCAGTAAATGAATTCCTTGGAAATTTGCAACGTCAAGGTATCAACCCTGATATGTACTTCCAAATCACAGGAACTACTCAAGAAGACCTTCACAAACAATACGAAGCAGAAGCTGAGTCACGTACGAAGACTAACCTTGTTATCGAAGCAGTTGCGAAGGCTGAAGGATTTGACGCTACTGAAGAAGAAATCCAAAAAGAAATCGAACAATTGGCAGCAACTTACAACATGGAAGTGGCACAAGTTCAAAACTTGCTTTCAGCTGATATGTTGAAACACGATATCGCAATCAAAAAAGCTGTTGAATTAATCACAAGTACAGCAACAGTAAAATAATCTTAAAAGAGAAAAAGCCCACCTGACTAGGTGGGCTTTCTGCTGGTCTATTTCCCAAAAATCTCTTTGAGATCTGTATCTGTAATCCCGATCATAGCGGGGATGCTGGACCAGTTTTCCTCAGTGAGGATGTAGGATTGTTCAGAGTCACTTGATGTGGCAGTTTCAGAGAAGGCTTGTTTACTTTCTTCAATATTATTTTCAATTAAATCACTGAAACGTTCAATCAGATAGGTCTTACGGGCAGTTCCTATATGTCTGACTGCATAGTCAAAGGCCTGTAACTCGCCAAGAAGGATGAGCTTGCTTTTGGCCCGTGTAATAGCTGTGTAGATGAGATTTCGCTCCAGCATGCGCTTGCTAGCACTGGTGATGGGCAGGATGACAACGGGAAACTCACTTCCCTGAGACTTATGAATACTCATGGCATAGGCTAGTCGAATTTTGTACCATTCGTTTCGTGGGTAGATGATCTCATTGCCATCGAAATCAATGATAATCTCGTCTTGTTTGGACTCGGTGTATTTTCCAGGAATCAGGTCTGTGATGTAGCCTAGGTCTCCGTTAAAGACATTGACTTCGGCATCGTTGACTAGGTGAATGACCTTGTCCCCTGTTCGATAGTGACACTGAGTTGCTTCAAAGCTAACTTGTCCCTTTTGCTGAGGATTGAGCAGGTCTTGCATGAGCTGGTTGATGGCGTCAATACCAGCAGTTCCTCGATACATAGGCGCTAGCACCTGAATATCGCGAGCCAGAATGCCACTTCTGAGGGCTACACCAAGAATTTTCTCAATGGTAGCTGGGATATGGCCACTAGCGATTTCAAAGTAGGAGCGGTCAGCTTTTTTCTGGGTAAAGTCAGCTGGCAAGATTCCTTGTCGAATCTGACTAGCCAAGGTAACGATAGTTGATTCTTCGCTTTGTCGATAAATTTTTTCTAAACGAGTCTGCGGAATCAGGGGTATCTGGAGCAGGTCAGCAAGGACTTGCCCGGGACTAACAGAAGGTAGCTGGTCGCTATCACCCACGATGAGGATTTTACTGTTAGAAGAGATGTTGGAGAAAAGTTGATTGGCTAGCCAAGTGTCCACCATAGAAAACTCATCCACGATGATGAAGTCGGCATCCAGATAATCTTCCAGATGACTGGTATCATCGTCTCCCGTCATCCCCAAATGGCGGTGAATGGTCGCGCTAGGCAAACTTGTTAATTCATTCATGCGTCGAGCTGCTCGACCAGTTGGGGCAGCGAGAAGAATAGGCAGGTTGCTTTTCTTCCTGAGGTCAAGTCCTTCTAAAAGGGCATAGACAGCGATAATCCCATTGATAACAGTCGTCTTACCCGTACCAGGTCCACCTGTTAGGATAAAGACCTTGTTCTGGATAGCATCGCAGATAGCCTGTTTTTGGATGCTATCGTATTGGATACCCAGTTCTTCCTCAACACTAGCGATATGCTTGTGAATGGTTTCTAGATCCTGACTTTTCTGCTTTCCTTTTTCAAGGATACGCATAAGATGACTGCGAATGCCTTCCTCGGCGAAAAAGAGGCTGTTATCAAAGATTTTGGTATCAATCTGCTGAACCTTGTCTTCTTCGATCAGATGAGATAATTCCTGAGCGACTTGGCTAGGATCGAGTTCCACGGGACGAGAAGACTCAAGGAGAGTCAGGGTCTGTTCCAGCAAATCTCGGGCTTCCATGTAGGTATCGCCCGTATCCATACAGCCTTGAAAGAGACTGTGGACAAGGCCAGCACGGAAGCGCTCGGGAGCCTGGCTTTCGATACCTAGTTCCTCCGCTAGTTGGTCAGCAATGGTAAAACCCAATCCCTTGATATCCTCGACCAGCTGGTAGGGATAATTTTCAACCACATCAAGCGTTTCTTCCTTGTAAAAGTCTTGAATCTGAAAGGCTAGTTTATTGGGAATGCCGTAGTTGGCCAGTTTTGCCAAGACCATCTCTGTCCCATAGTTGAGACGAAGGGTAGAAACAAAAGCCCCACGGTTTTTGGCAGAGAGTCCTGCAATGCTTTCCAGCTTTTCAGGATGCTCCAGAATTTCGTCTATGGTATTTTCACCATAGATATCAACGATTTTTTGGGCCGTTTTGAGACCAATTCCCTTGAAATGGCTGCTAGAAAAGTATTTGACAAGCCCTTTTCGAGTCGGTTTTGCTCGTTCATAGCGGCTGATTTGCAGTTGTTCTCCGTACTTGGAGTGTTGAACGATTTGTCCCCAAAAAGTGTAGTCTTCGCCCTCAATCACGTCAGCCATGGTTCCTGTAACGATGATTTCAAAATCGTCAAAGTCCTCCGCATTGGTATCTTCGATATCTAGGAGGAGGATGCGATAAAAATTACTGGGATTTTCAAAAATAATGCGTTCAATAGTGCCTGAAAAATAAACTTCCATAAATTTCCTTTTTGATAGAAAAAGAGCTGAGATAGAGCTTTCAGTTAGGCTTTTCTTGGATTTAGGGCTTGGTACAAGATATTGCCAAGTTGCAATCTAATCCTAAAAGCTAACTCAAAAAGACTATCACAGCATCTAGTTGCTGGTTTTAAAAGATTCCGATACGGTTGAGTGGCCAGAAACGGAATTTGGCTTCTCCTTTGATTTGACTGGCTTTAAAGGTTCCGACATGGCGACTGTCACTGGAAACCAAACGGTCATCTCCAAGGAGGAGGTACTCACCTTCAGGTACGGTAAAGCTGAAACTGGTGTTGAAATTTACATCGACAGTAAAGGCTTGAGCTTTCTGGGCTAGACTTCTAAAATAGACCCCCTTATCCCCTTCAAAGCCTTTCCCCGAATAGGCGCTTTGTAGTTTATCATTTTTAAACTGTTGGAGGTAGTCTGCTAGGTAAGGTTCGTCGGTTTCTTGATTGTTGATAAAGAGCTTGTCGTTTTCATAGCGAATGGTATCACCAGGCATGCCGATGACACGTTTAACGATGTCTTTATTTCCATCATCTTCATGGGCAACTACAATGTCAAAGCGGTTAATAGGGAGGTGTTTGACGACAAAGAGAATCTCTCCATCAGCTAGGGTCGGATCCATAGAGTGTCCTTCCACACGGACATTGGTCCAGAGAAAGAGACGACTGAGACCGACTAGTATAATGATGAGGAACGTAAGTCCCCACTCTTTTAAAAATGTTTTAAAATAATTCATAATTTACCTTTCTAGCAGTGCTTTGGCTTTTTCAGTATTTTTAAAATGCAGTTTGGCACAGAAGTTGAGCCCTTTCATGCCATAGACTTGAAGGATTTTGCTCGCAACCTTATCAGATGCAGTTCCTGCGCCACTTGGGAGTTGATAGCCTAGTTCTCGTCCAAGATTTTCCAAGTTTTCGAGAAAGAGATCCCGTGCGATGATGGAGCTGACTGCGACGGCTAGGTATTTTCCCTCGGCTTTTTCTTCCAAGCTGATCTTGTTTGGAAAACGATTGGCTTCTTGCACCAAGTAATTGTCATAGTTTTTAGGACTTGTAAAAGCATCAATCACGATTTTTTCTGGCTGGACTCCTTTTTGGAGAAGGAGAAAGATAGCCTGATTGTGAAGGGCAACCTTTACAGAAACAGCATTGTAACGCTTTCCGATAACTTCGTTGTACTTGCTCGGTGAGAGAAGGAGCGCTTGATGTTGGATCTTTTCCTTGAGGATAGGGGCAATCTGACGAATCTTTTGGTCTGTCAGAGTCTTGGAATCCCCCACACCGAGTTTTCGTAAGAAGTCATGCTGGTCAGGTGTCACGAAGGAAGCCACGACAGCAAGCCCACCAAAGTAGGAACCATTTCCCACCTCATCAGTTCCAATCATAGGAAAATTTTGTCCGTTGTTTTCTTGTTGAACTTTATAGCCAAAGAAAGTGGCGTATTGCTCAGCAGCTTCGCCCTGCAGGAGGACTTTTCCAGAAGTATAGATGGAAACCGTTGCCTGAGGGAAGCGCAAAAAATAGCGAATATAAGGATTTTTACTAGGGGCGAGAGCCTTCTGATACTGACTTAAAAAGCTCTGAATTTCCTGTTCACTTGGTGTGAGTGTGATACTTGCCATAGTTTCTATTGTACCACAAAAGCAGGAGAATTGGTAAAAACTGACAAAGTTAGCGAAATTTGGTATAATATCGTGAGGTGAATTTTATGGCAAATCTAAATCGATATAAGTTTACATTCGGAAAAAAGACATTAACCTTGACAACCGAGCATGACAACCTCTTTATGGAGGAAATCGCTAAGGTTGCGACTGAAAAATACCAAGCGATTAAGGAAAGAATGCCTGGGGCGGATGATGAAACCATTGCCCTCCTTTTAGCGATTAACAGCCTATCGACGCAGCTTAGTCGTGAGATTGAGTTTGACGATAAGGAGCAGGAGCTTAAAGACCTTCGAAATAAGCTAGTGGCAGTCAAGCAAGAGAAGAGCAAGATTGAGGATTCTCTATGATTTCGATCCTTCTCTTACTGGTTCTAGCTTGGGGTTTTTACATCGGCTACCGTAGAGGTCTGGTGCTGCAAGTTTATTATTTCCTCGTGGCAGTGATTTCAGCCTTTGTTGCTGGGCAGTTTTATAAATCGCTGGGAGATCAATTTCACTTGCTTGTCCCTTATGCTAATCCTCAGGAAGGGCAGGGTACCTTTTTCTTCCCTTCAGCCCAGCTTTTTCAACTAGATAAAGTCTTTTATGCGGGTCTGGCCTACCTCCTAGTTTTCGGAATTTGTTACAGTATCGGACGTTTTATCGGTTTGTTTCTTCATTTGATTCCAGTTAAAACACTAGGTGGCAAGTGGTTCCGGGTTAGTGCGGGGGCTTTGTCGCTATTGGTAACCTTATTTGTCTTGCAAATGGCTTTGACCATTCTTGCAACTGTGCCTATGGCAGCCGTTCAAAATTCACTTGAAAAAAGTATCGTAGCTAAACACATCATCCAAAGTATCCCTTTTACGACAAACCTTATCAAACAACTCTGGGTGACAAATTTAATCGGATAAAAAGGGCGGGATTTTTCCTAGCCCTTTGTTTACAGATTGGAGGAATAGGTCAAAAACCTCTAATTACTATAATCTTGTAAACAAATATACAAGGAAAGAATATGAATACAAAAATACTAGAAACCTTAGAATTTAATAAAATCAAGGCCTTGTTTGAACCTCATCTCCTGACAGAACAAGGACTAGAGGAGCTAAAAGGCTTGGCTCCAACTGCAAAGGTGGATAAGATCAAACAAGCCTTTATAGAGATGGAGGAAATGCAGGCACTTTTTGTGGAGCAACCCCACTTTACCATCCTAGCGACACGTGAGATTTCAGCTGTCTGCAAGCGTCTGGAGATGGGGGCGGACCTCAATATCGAGGAGTTCCTGCTTCTCAAACGGGTCTTGCTTGCTAGCAGAGAGTTGCAAAGTTTTTATGCCAATCTCGAAAATGTACGCTTGGATCAGTTGGCGAGATGGTTTGAAAAACTGCATGATTTTCCACAGTTGCAAGGGAATCTTCAAGCCCTAAATGACGCAGGATTTATCGAGAATTTTGCCAGCGAAGAACTAGCACGTATCCGTCGGAAAATCCATGATAGCGAGAGTCAGGTCCGAGATGTCTTGCAAGACTTGCTCAAACAAAAGGCTCAGATGTTGACGGAGGGCATAATTGCTAGCAGAAATGGCCGTCAGGTTTTACCTGTCAAGAACACCTATCGCAATAAGATTGTAGGTGTTGTCCATGACATCTCTGCTAGTGGAAACACGGTCTACATTGAGCCACGTGAGGTCGTGAAACTGAGCGAAGAAATCGCGAGTTTGCGAGCAGACGAACGCTATGAGATGATTCGCATCCTACAAGAGCTCTCAGAACGGGTCCGCCCTCATGCTGCTGAGATTGCTAATGACGCTTGGATTATCGGCCATTTAGACTTGATTCGTGCCAAGGTGCGTTTCATTCAAGAAAGACAAGCAGTCGTTCCTCAACTTTCAGAGAACCAAGAGATTCAACTCCTTCATGTTCGCCATCCTTTGGTCAAAAATGCAGTGGCAAACGATGTACATTTTGGTAAGGAATTAACGGCCATTGTCATTACAGGTCCCAATACTGGTGGGAAGACCATCATGCTCAAAACCCTGGGTTTGACCCAACTCATGGCCCAATCTGGATTGCCCGTTTTAGCTGATAAAGGAAGCCGTGTCGGTATTTTCGAAGAGATTTTCGCAGATATCGGGGATGAGCAGTCTATCGAGCAAAGCTTGTCTACCTTCTCCAGCCACATGACCAATATCGTAGATATTCTTGGCAAGGTCAACCAACATTCGCTCTTATTGCTAGATGAGCTTGGGGCAGGTACAGATCCGCAGGAAGGTGCAGCCCTTGCTATGGCTATTTTGGAGGATCTTCGTTTGCGTCAGGTCAAGACCATGGCGACGACCCACTATCCAGAACTCAAGGCTTATGGTATCGAGACAGCCTTTGTGCAAAATGCCAGCATGGAGTTTGATACAGCCAGCTTGCGTCCGACCTATCGCTTTATGCAGGGAGTTCCTGGCCGAAGTAATGCCTTTGAAATTGCCAAACGTCTGGGCTTGTCAGATGTCATCGTCGGGGATGCCAGTCAGCAGATCAATCAAGATAATGACGTCAACCGTATCATTGAACAATTAGAAGAGCAAACGCTTGAAAGCCGCAAACGCTTGGACAACATCCGTGAGGTGGAGCAAGAAAACCTCAAGATGAATCGAGCTCTTAAAAAACTCTACAACGAACTCAACCGTGAAAAGGAAACTGAGCTCAACAAGGCGCGTGAACAAGCCGCTGAAATTGTGGAGCTCGCTCTAAGTGAGAGTGACCAGATTCTCAAGAATCTTCACAGCAAGTCTCAACTCAAACCCCACGAAATCATTGAAGCCAAGGCTGAGCTGAAAAAACTGGCTCCTGAAAAAGTGGACTTGTCTAAAAACAAGGTCCTTCAAAAGGCCAAGAAAAAACGGACTCCAAAGGTGGGGGATGATATTGTGGTCCTCAGTTATGGACAACGTGGAACCTTGACCAATCAGCTTAAGGACGGGCGTTGGGAAGCCCAAGTCGGTTTGATCAAGATGACCTTGGAAGAGAAAGAATTTGACCTTGTTCAGGCTCAGCAAGAAGCCCCAGTCAAGAAAAAACAAGTCAATGTCGTCAAACGTGCTTCTGGTCGTGGTCCGCAAGCGAGGCTGGATCTCCGAGGCAAACGGTACGAAGAGGCTATGAATGAGCTGGACGCCTTTATCGACCAAGCCCTGCTCAATAACATGGCGCAAGTCGACATCATCCATGGTATCGGAACAGGAGTCATCCGTGAGGGCGTCACCAAATACCTGCAAAGAAACAAGCATGTCAAGAGTTTTGGCTATGCTCCACAAAATGCTGGAGGCAGTGGCGCAACCATTGTGACCTTTAAAGGTTAGTCATGACCACCTGTCTAACGGGTGGTTTGTCCCGAGGCTATAAGCTCAAATTACCAGCCAGCGCCTAAAGACGCTGGCTTTCACGTTGTTCAAGCCTTATTGCTCTTGACTCGTCACTTGTCTCTCAAAGAGGCTTTAGTATTACTTACCACTATCCCTAAAGGGATCCTCATATTCTTTTACACTCAATTTATCTAGTGCTATATCATGCTTTTCCTGTTCTTGGATATATTTCTTAATTGTGGCTTCATTGAGTCCCACCGTACTCACATAATAACTTTCTGCCCAGAAATGCCGATTCCCAAACTTGTACTTGAGATTGGCGTGTTCGTCGAACTCCCATTTGGGCATTTCTGGTATCAAGCCCCAAAAGCTTTGTTGGCGGAGTTTTTCACCCAGTCTGATTAGATTTTGTTTAGCTTCGTAATCATCCATAATTTCTTTATCTGTTAATTTGTTAATACTCGACAAGTATAACTCTCTTCGCCAAGGGAGTCCAGTCTATTTTGATGTAATATTTACAATCTAGAAATAGACTTCGAAATCAGAATCGAGAAAGTATTTCAGCATTAAAAGATAAGATATACGGGCAGGAAATGATATTAGAGAGCGTGGATTATATTTCATCTGGAAAAGCCTATTTACAGTCTATATCCAAAGTTAATTGGAGTTTTGAGTTTAAGTTTTGAAAATTTCGAAAGGAGACAACGACTTCCTTATCCTTAAACTCCTATGGTGTGATCTTTACTTACTACTAGAACTTATATAGCTTTTAATCTATCGATAAAGGATAACAACCACCTCTGAAAAATAGAATAAGTCGCCTGATGAAATAACCTAGAAACGGCGACGCTTCACCAACAAAATCTCACTCGAAGCGAATATTGATGTGAACGTCAAAAGAAAGCAAAAACAGCTAAACTTTTCAACTGTCTGAGCTATCAAGTCACGAATACAATCTGCAGAGAACTCAGTTCGTTCGAGCGTGTCTAGCAAGGCTTTAACTTCATCTGGTGCTTCGAGCTAGTAGGTGTATCGTAGGACTTTATCATCATCCAAATCCTTAAACGCCTCAAAGGTCTTTTCTTCTTCGACTTGCCTCCAGTTTACCTTGAAATTATCGAAATGTGACAGTTTAATTCTGTCTCCAACTTCCAATTCTAAGCAAGCCTGTCGATAAATATCATTAAGTCGTTCGGTATTTTTGAGTTCAGTAGCTAATGCTTGCTTTAATTTTTCTATAAAAACTCCTTTCAAGTTAGGTTTACTCTCTAAGAGAGATAACTCTCTTGAGTGAAAGAGTCGAGAGTTTTTTATTATTTTTTTAGGAAATACTTAGTAATGTGCTATAATTAATTAAAGACAAGCTTTAAGAAAGTAAATGTTAAGACTATGGCAATAACCTACAATAAACTTTGGAAATTACTGATAGATAAAAGTATGACAAAGACTGATTTGAAAAATATAACAGGAATGAATTCAGCTACTCTTGCTAATATGGGAAAAAATAAGTTTATTAGCTTGAGGATGGTTGATAAAATTTGTAAAGAGTTAGATTGTCAAATTGAAGACGTCGTTGAGTTTGTACGAGAGGAAAAATAATGATAAAAAATAAACCAACCTATGTTAGCCTATTTTCATCTGCTGGAGTTGGGTGCTATGGCTTTAAGTTAGAAAATTTTGAATGTATTGCTACCAATGAAATTATGGAGCGTAGATTAGCTATTCAGAAAAATAATAAAAAATGCCATTTTGAGACAGGTTATATTTCTGGTGATATCAAAGAAAAAGATATAAAACAAAAAATTTACAATGAAATTAAAAGATGGAAAAAAATGGGCAATGACCGAGTTGATGTTGTTGTTGCTACCCCTCCTTGTCAGGGAATGAGTGTTGCGAACCATAAGAAGAAATCTGATGAACTCAATCGAAATAGTCTCGTAAATGAGAGCGTTGAAATTGTAAAGGCTATCAAACCAAGATTTTTTATTTTTGAGAATGTTGCAGCATTTTGGAAAACAGGATGTCTTTCGAAAAATGGAGAAGTTATTGCAATTGGAGATATGATTGCTGAAGAGTTAGGGGAGACTTATATCATCGAGCATCGCATCCTTAATTTTAAAAATTACGGCTCCAACTCTTCACGACCACGGACATTAGTGATTGGTGTTGATAAGCAATTAGTTAACCAAATTGTCCCAAGTGAGCTGTTTCCAGAGTATGTAGAAGAAAAATCACTATTCGATATTATTGGGGATATGGAAGAATTAGATTGGGGACAATATAGTCAGCAGGATTTTTACCATAGTTTTAGGACATACCCTGAACATATGCGTTCTTGGATTCATGATGTTGAGCAGGGGAAGAGTGCTTTTGATAATGAAGATGATACCAAGAAGCCTCACAAAATTGTTGATGGTAAGTTAGTTATCAATCAGGCTAAAAACTCAGATAAATATACTCGCCAAGTTTATGACAAGGCTGCTGCTTGTATCCATACTCGGAATGACCAAATGGCTAGTCAAAACACTGTACATCCTATCCAAGACCGTGTATTTTCTATTCGAGAGTTAATGAGGTTGATGACAATTCCTGACCAATTTAGATGGATTGATAGAGATTTGGAGGAGTTAAATAATCTAACCTATGAGGAGAAGAGGAAATTATCTAAAAAAGAAGAAATGAATATTCGTCAAAGTATTGGCGAAGCTGTTCCAACAGCAATTTTTCAAAATATAGCTAAAAAAATAAATGACTTTCTTAGCAAAGTTTCTCTTTCAGAATTTGATGTAGAAAAGTTAATTATCAATGAGAGGTTAGATAATTTTGAGTCTTTGAAGTCATTCATATTGGAAAATAGAAATAAATTCTCACTCTCAACATTATCATCTATTATCGAATTGGCTAATTCCAAACGTCAAAACAATTCAGCCTACTTTACAAATAAATTCATTATTCAAGAAATTTTAGAAGATCTACCTAATTTTGAAAAAAATCACATTTCAATAATAGAACCGTCGGTAGGTTCAGGTAACTTTTTACCCTTTATCTTTCACAAATATGCAGACAAACAAATTGATTTGACCGTTGTTGATGTAGATAAAGAGGTACTTGAATTATTGAAACTGCTTTACGATAATAATACGCCATCAAACGTTCATATTAACTATGTTCATTCAGACTATATGGTTTTTGAACATGATAGGGTTGATTTAATTATTGGCAATCCTCCTTTTACGAAACTAAATGCTAAAGAATCCGTACTCTATAAAAAATACAATTTCAATGATGAATCAACCAATCTTGCGGAATTTATCCTCGAAAAAGCTGTTTGTTCCGCTGATTATGTTTCTATGATTATGCCCAAAAATATACTAAATACCCCTGAATACTATAAAACTCGGTTATTTTTAGAGGAATACGATGTCTATAGCATAGTAGATTTTGGAGAAAAAGGATTTAAAGGTGTTTTGATTGAAACGATAAACCTAGCAATTAAGACTATTGAGGATAAAGCTAATAGTGTAAAGATTAGGTCACTGGCTAAAAATATAACTTATCATCAGAAAAAGAGCTACATCTTTTCAAAAGACCTTCCGTATTGGGTAATTTATCGTAATGCTCAATTTGACGAAGTATTTTCTAAGATGAATTTTGGAATTTTTGATGTTTTTAGAGATAGGCAAATCACAAATTCAAATTCTGAGTTGCAGCCAAATGATAATGATGATATTCGAGTTTTGAAATCTCGAAATATTAGTGATGATGGCAAAAAGGTTATCGATATACCAAATTATGATGCTTATATTTCTCGAAAAAATGTAAGCAAAATGGCTACATTTAAGTATCTGAATGATGAAACAGTATATCTGACTCCCAATATGAGTTATAAACCTAGGGTTATGAAAAAACCAACTGGTGTCGTAACAAATGGCTCGTTGGCAATTCTTATTCCTAAGAAAAATGTTTCGTTAACAGAACGACAGCGGTCATATTTTTCAACAAATGAGTATAGGGAATTTTACCAAATTGCTAGAAATTATCAAACACGTTCATTGAATATTGACAAGACCAGTAGCTATTGGTTCGGAGCTTTGAAATAAAGGAGAGATTAAATGAGAATTGATTTTAGCACAAACAATCCACGGTGGGGAATTTCTGGGATTTCTTTTGCGACTCTGGAGGAGTATGTTTATGTATTAGGTTTTTTGACTAATACTCGTCATTATCAGAGTTATGATGGTTCGCCTCATACGCCTTATGATAAATCTGTAGAAATAAAAATAGAGGGTAACTATGTTGACGGGGCATGGGCGAAAGAGTGTCGCATTCATTATCTTAAAGATGAGTCAAGCTTAAGAAATCTGTCTCAATCTTTAAGTGATGCCAGTTCTGCTGGCCGTCCAACTCATGGAATTATAGCGAGGATAAATTCAAATGAATTTATTAACCACTTAATTTCGGATTATAATTTTGATGTTTCACGTACGGGTCGTTATAGTGAGTTTGTCTTACCTCCATTGAAGGATATTGTTTTAGCGAAATTGGAAAATTCACTGCTAAATGACGGATTGGACGTAGATGGATTTATCGGGATATTTGAAGAGGGGTTTAACCTATGACTATTGAGCAGTTTTTATCACAATTTGATTATGACATTCGTAAATCTAAAGATGCTCGATGGATAGACCAGAAATGTACCTACGATGTCCTTTCAATTATTGCAGACTGTATTTTAGAGTATGTAAGAGAAGACGTCTCTAGAGAATTTACCGTTTCTGATATTTGGCACAATGACTATACGAGAGATAATGTTTTAGAAATTTTTACTAAACCTGATACTGAGTCTAAAAAGGCAAGTAATGAATATGATAAATATTTTGGTCAGCCGATTAAATTATTTGGATATAGTCATATCCTAACTGTACGAAAAGCAGGCACTCGTTATTTTTATCAGGTTAATAATGTTGAATTGTTAGAGTATATTGCACTTCGACCAACTAATGCATTGAAATTTCTTTTCTTATATATTCAAAAAGTCCTATCGGATAGTGAGCTTTACTCTGAATTTGAGCGCTTCTTTGAACAGCAGACTAAGGATGCTTACAAGCGACTTCGTGATGCATTTATTCAATTTACCATTGCCAATACTTCGATAAATGGTGATGTAGAGTGCGGAAGGATTTTTACTAAAATATTGAATCCACTTGCTTTCAAATTAAAGAAGCAGGGAACTATTCGAGGGATGATTTCTAAAAATATAATCACTCTAAATGATTTGCAGTATAACCGAGTAAATTGGCGAGATGAACTATCTGGTAAAGAAAAAAACGAAACGAGAGCAGAATATAGTTTGACTGTTGAGCAGCATCAAGCCAAGGCTCTTGCGAAATATGCGGTTGATAAGGCGAAACGCCAAGTTAGACGATTTAACGATAAATGGCGTAATGGTGTTTCCGAAATTCATCAGGTCACAGAACAAGTTAAAGCAACCCAAGCGCATCATATCTTTCCGCAATCAGAATTTCCTGAAATTGCTGATTACTTGGAAAATCTTATCATGATTACACCGAATCAACACTTTAGTATGGCTCATCCAAACAACCAAACTATCTATATTGATAGGGATTTTCAGTATATTTGTTTATTAGCGAAAGCATCTCGAATTATGGTGAATTTAACATCTTCGTCAGAACCTGATTTTTATGACTTTAATGATTATCGATTTGTTTTAAATACTGGTTTGGAGACAGACGAATTTGACTCGGTTAGTGATTTAAATTTTGCCTCTATTGTTGATAAAATAGACATTCATTATAGTGATTGTTCTAGGTATACTGATTTAGTGATTGATAATAAACCAATTTATTAAAGGGGATTATGGTAGCAAGTAATACAGAGTATTTTATGTCAGATATGGATGATAAGACGCACTGTTTTTATATTTCGTTCGATTTAGGTGACGACGGAGAAATTTATCAAAAAATTGACGACTGATCAGAAGATATCTTTGATGATATTGCAAATTTTGCGCTTGGAAAACCAAAAGCATTAGAACTCGCTCAAGACTCCCCTCGGAAAGCTCATAGAGAAAGGAGAAGATTGCTCTATAATATTGATGAAGTAAAAAGTGCGAACGAATACTACTTAAGTAAACAATATTCAAAGGAAGATGATAGATATCTGAACAGAGGTGAGTTTGGGGAATTGATTCTATATCATTTACTTGATAGAAAGTTGAATAAGCCTCAATTAATATCTAAATTATATTTCAAAGATTCATTTAATGCAGTAGTTCACGGATTTGATGCTGTTCACTATGATACACAAAATAACGACCTGTGGTTGGGCGAGAGTAAGTTCTATTGATACGCTACTGCAAACGATGAAAGCTATTTCGCACGGTTTAGATAACGCTAGCAATAAAAGTTATAAACATGTAACACTTATAGTTTACAAAATCTCTAAAGGTAATATTAAAAATGTAATTGATAGTGAAGTACAATATCAATCAGAGAAAGTTAGAGATAAGGGCTTGCACGAAGTATATAATGAAGTAATCTTTGATATATTTAAGTTCATGAGAACTGAAGCGAAATTCAAAATCCCTAAAAAATTGTCCGTTTTACAGAGTATTGTAAATTATATTTTGAAAGATAAGATAGCGGACTATTCGTTATTTATAGCCAAGTTGGAGAATGAGGGGGTTGGTGGATTGAAAAGTATCCTACTAGATTACGGAGTTCCATCTACTGCAATCAAAAAAATTCGTACAAATTTAGATTCGGTTGAAATAATTGATTATATAAAAAGTAATTTAGATAGCTTAAATTTTACCGATTACGAGAGGGAAATAATTAAGAGATTATAAAAACGCCAAATTTTCATACCATTTGGAAGTTGAATAGTAGTGGGGACAAACTAGAGAAGGTTAAAGAAGCTAATACAGAGGATGAAGTCAGTCCAGTTACTCAAATGAATCTATCTAGTCTGACTTGGAAATCTGTAGCAGAAAAATTTGCTGCAACAGCTTCTTCATCAAATCAAAATACTTCTGGGGAGATGGATATTAATGCCATAAAAAATGGAGATTTCTCTAGTATTGAGGGAACTTGGGAACTACCTGGTGGGGAAGGAAAACTTATGTTTGATAAGTACGGATTAATTAGTTCGGACAATCAGTCTATTTATTTAGAAGGGGCAAGTATAGTAAACGGGTATTTAATTGCAAGGATTGGACAGCCGACTGCATCGGCAACCATGTACTTTATTCCAGCTGTCTCAAGATTACCAGATGAAAGTGATAAGACAGATAGATCAGATTCTACTAGAGATCGTATGGTATTTTATCAAGCACATACAAGTTGGGGAGAAGCAGATAGATTTCACTACAGAGTCAAATAAGAATTTCCAAAATATATTGACAAAGGCTAACTTTTCTTGTAGAATAATAAAAAATAAAATACCAACACCGAATGAAGTTTAATAGAAATGGAGAAAGGTTTGTTTTCCATGACTGTAAATGGACGGAACTCTGGAGAGACCGTAAAGGCACCGAAGGGGCAAGGCAGGCAACTGCTCAAACTCTCAGGTAAAAGGACAGAGCTAAGATAGACCGCTTTTTAGCATTTATCTAAGCATTCCAGAGTACATGTATCTTGCGTGTGCTCTTTCTTTTGGGGTTGAAAAGATAGGAGAAGGATATGTTAGAATTGCTAAAAGCGCTTGATGCTTTCGTTTGGGGGCCTCCCCTTTTAATCTTATTGGTCGGAACGGGTATCTATTTGACCATCCGACTAGGTCTTTTGCAGGTGGCTCGTCTCCCTAAGGCCTTTCAGTTAATTTTCACCAAGGACAAGGGGCACGGCGATGTGTCGAGCTTTGCTGCCTTATGTACAGCCCTTGCAGCTACTGTTGGAACGGGAAATATCATCGGGGTCGCGACAGCCATCAAGGTTGGTGGGCCAGGGGCCCTCTTTTGGATGTGGATGGCAGCATTCTTTGGGATGGCAACCAAGTATGCTGAAGGCTTGCTGGCCATCAAATACCGTAGCAAGGATGCAAATGGAGCTGTAGCTGGAGGACCCATGCACTACATCCTTTTGGGAATGGGAGAAAAGTGGCGTTCACTTGCTATCTTCTTTGCCCTAGCGGGTGTATTGGTAGCTCTTCTAGGGATTGGTACCTTTACCCAAGTCAATTCGATTACAGAATCCATTCAAAATACAGCCCAAGTTGATCCAGCTATCACGGCTCTCGTTTTGTCTGTTTTTGTAGCGATTGCAGTCTTTGGTGGCCTCAAATCCATTTCAAAAGTTTCGACAGCAGTCGTTCCTTTTATGGCTATTGTCTATATTTTAGGAACTCTTACAGTTATTCTCTTTAATATCGAGAAAATCCCAGCCACACTTGTCCTCATCTTTACTTCAGCCTTTAGTCCAGCTGCTGCCGTAGGTGGTTTTGCAGGTGCCAGCATTCGGATGGCTATCCAAAATGGTGTGGCGCGAGGAGTCTTCTCTAACGAATCTGGTCTTGGTTCAGCTCCCATTGCAGCGGCTGCAGCTAAGACTAATGAGCCTGTCGAGCAAGGCTTGATTTCCATGACAGGAACCTTTATTGATACTTTGATTATATGTACTCTGACAGGTCTAACAATCTTAGTAACTGGTGTTTGGAGCGGAGATTTAAATGGTGTTGCCTTGACCCAGTCAGCCTTTTCAACAGTTTTTTCACACTTTGGACCAGCTCTTTTGACTATCTTCCTTGCACTCTTTGCCTTTACGACGATTCTCGGATGGAACTACTACGGAGAGCGCTGTTTCGAGTTTCTCTTCGGTGTTCGTTTTATCTGGTTCTACCGTGTGGTCTTTGTGCTCATGGTCTTGTTGGGAGGATTTATCGAGTTGGATATGGTTTGGATTATCGCAGACATTGTAAATGCCTTGATGGCTCTGCCAAACTTGATTGCCCTCTTGGTCTTGTCTCCAGTCGTCATTGCTGAGACTAAAAAGTATTTTGATAAATAATGAAATCACACATGGCGTGTGATTTTTTTGCTTTCATAAAAAATTTCTATCGGTGCAATTTAAAATATATATTATGCAAGGTATAGAATCTGTGATAGACTAGGTTTCAACAAAATGAAAAGAGGTTTTATAATGACAACATTTACAATCCATACAGTAGAATCAGCACCAGCAGAAGTGAAAGAAGTTCTTGAAACAGTAGAAAAAGATAACAATGGTTATATTCCCAACCTAATCGGACTCTTGGCAAATGCCCCAACTGCTTTAGAAGCCTACCGAACTGTCGGAGCTATCAACCGTCGCAATAGCTTAACACCCGTTGAGCGTGAAGTGGTGCAAATCACAGCTGCCGTAACCAATGGTTGTGCTTTCTGCGTCGCAGGTCACACAGCCTTTTCAATCAAACAAATCCAGATGAATGATGATCTTCTCCAAGCTCTCCGCAACCGTACTCCAATCGAGACAGATCCCAAATTGGACACCCTAGCTAAGTTTACCTTGGCAGTTATCAATACCAAGGGGCGTGTAGGAGATGAAGCCTTAGCTGAGTTTTAGAAGCTGGCTACAGCCAACAAAATGCCTTGGATGTGGTTCTTGGTGTCAGCCTAGCCAGCCTCTGTAACTATGCTAACAACCTAGCCAATACACCAATTAACCCAGAATTACAACCTTATGCCTAGTTCGAATCAGAAAGAAAAAATGAAGACTGAGCAATCCAGTCTTCATTTTTCTATGCTATTTTAAGCGTTTTTATGCTATACTAATAATAACATGATTATTGGAGGCTCGGATGAAAAAGCTCCCCTTGGTATTCTCTGGCTGTTTATTAGGTTTAGCAGGTGCAGGAAATTTGATTGCAGATACTTTGCCTGTTCTGTCGCATTTATTGAGTCTGACTGGTTTAGTTTTGTGGATTTTCTTTCTGATTCTTCATCTTTTTAATTGGGAAGAAACCAAGAAAGAATTGACCAAGCCCCCTCTTTTATCTGGGATGGCCACCTTTCCCATGGCTGGGATGATTTTAGCGACCTATGTCTTTCGCGTATTCCCTGCTCTTCCTATAGTAGCACAAGGAATCTGGTGGTTTTCCTTTCTCTTGGATTTGGCGTTGATTGCTACTTTCACCATCAAATTTGCCTGTCCGGGTCGGAGGGTCAATGCGACTCCTAGCTGGACGGTGCTCTATGTGGGGATAGCAGTAGCTGCCTTGACCTATCCTCTGGTAGGCATTATCGAGATTGCCTACCTAACGGTGACTTTCGGCTTTCTCGCTACTTGTTTTCTTTATCCGTTGATTTACAGTGATCTAAAGAAACAGCCATTGACTCCAGCTCTACTAGGGCAAGAAGGAATCTACTGTGCTCCTTTTTCTTTGCTCTTAGCAGCTCTGGTGCGTATCGGTGGAGTTACCCTTCCGACCTGGGCCTTGTTACTGCTGATGCTTGTCTCTCAGTCGTTTTTCATCTTCGTTTTAACTCGCCTGCCCAATATTTTAAAACAAGGCTTTCAACCAGCCTTCTCAGCCCTCACCTTCCCAACCATTATCACAGCTACCTCGCTCAAGATGGCTCAGGGAATTTTGAAACTTCCATTTCTGGATTATCTGGTGTTTGCTGAAACGGTTATATGCCTCACTATTTTACTCTTTGTCTTGAGTGGTTATCTGATTTGGTTACGAAAAAAGGTCTAGCTATTATCTAGCTAGGCCTTATTTTTTATGGTTTGATAACTTCAGCGCCACCCATGTATGGACGAAGTGCTTCTGGAATAGTCACAGATCCATCTTCATTTTGATAGTTTTCAAGAATAGCAGCCACTGTACGTCCAACTGCAAGTCCAGAACCGTTCAAGGTATGAAGAAGTTTCACCTTGCCATCTGCTTCATCACGGTAACGAATTTGGGCACGACGGGCTTGGAAATCTTCAGTATTTGAACAGCTTGAGATTTCACGGTAGGTATTTTGTGCTGGGATCCAAACTTCCAAATCGTAAGTCTTGGCAGCTGAGAAGCCCATGTCTCCAGTAGAGAGCGCGACCACACGGTATGGAAGATTGAGTTTTTGAAGAATATTTTCAGCGTTGGCTGTCATTTTTTCTAATTCTTCATAAGATTCTTCTGGTTTGGCAAATTTAACCATTTCAACCTTGTGGAATTGGTGCAAACGAATCAAGCCACGAGTATCACGGCCAGCAGAACCCGCTTCAGAACGGAAAGATGGACTCATAGCAGTGAAGTAGATTGGCAGGTCTTTACCGTCAAGGATTTCATCACGGTAGTAGTTTGTAAGAGGCACTTCAGCAGTAGGAATGAGTACATAGTTGGTGTCACTCAATTCAAAGGTATCTTCCTTGAATTTTGGATATTGACCAGTACCAAACATAGAATCATGGTTAACCATGTAAGGCGTGATGACTTCTGTGTAGCCTTCCTTGCCATGCTCATCCAACATAAAGTTGTAGATGGCACGTTCCAAACGAGCTCCAAGTCCTTTATAGAAGAGGAAGCGAGCTCCCGTCACTTTTCCACCACGTTCCCAGTCAAGGATACCAAGGTCTTCACCCAGATCCCAGTGAGCTTTTGGCTCAAAGTCAAACTCGCGCGGAGTTCCCCAACGGCGAACTTCAACGTTGTCATCCTCATCAGCTCCAACAGGAACGCTGTCAGCTGGGATGTTTGGAAGTGTAGTCGTAAATTCTGTCAATTTAGCATCGATTTCTGCCAATTCAGCATCGAGAGATTTTACTTCAGCAGAGAGAGCTTGCATAGCAGCAATCTTGTCATCAGCATTTTCCTTATTACGCTTGGCTTGAGCAATCTCTGCAGAAACTGTGTTACGTTCTGCCTTGAGGTTTTCGACCTTGACCAAGATATCACGACGTTTAGCGTCGATTTCTTTCATTTCGTTAAGGATAGCAGCATCTACACCACGTGTAGCCAATTTTTCAGCGACAGCATCAAAGTCTGTACGAATACGTTTGATATCTAACATAAAAACTCCTTTATGAAAAAAGCACACCTAACAAAGCGTTGGAGTGGCAAGGCCACGGTTCCATCCAACTTCACAGGTGTGCACTTGATTCTGTATTTAATTGTTGATAACGGTAGAATTTCACCTATCCCTCCTATCTGCTCGCAGCACCCGCAGACTTTCTGAAAGAAGAGGATAACCTACTTATCCGTTGCTATGATTATACTAAAGTTTCTACTTTTTTGCAAATAGATTTTTAAATTTTTGTCCAATGGTCTGGAGCAGAGTCGGAAGTTTCACAACCTTGTCATTTCCTAATTTTTCCCGAGCGATTTTGAGGATAGCCCCAGAGTCTTTTGAGGCAAAGAGGAATTTACCTTGATCGGTGAAGACTTCAAAGTGACGGCTGATTTTGCGGCCACTTACGTTGGCTCCGATTTGCTGAATGCTGGACCAGGGGATCTGGATATATTGTTCGACATTGACATCGGGATAAAACTCCAAGGCTTGGTCCCCGACTAGAAATTTTCCAACTTTTCCAGAGATAGAGAGGTAAGATGTTCCAGTGGTTTGGAGGTCAATGACTTTATTGAGAGATTGGGCCATGATTAGTCTTCCTTACTTTCATCGAAAAAGGCATGGTAGAGAGCCTTGATAGCGGCCTTTTCTTGGTCTTTATTGACAACAAACATGATGGAAACTTCACTTGAACCTTGGGACATCATCTGGATGTTGATTTTATTCTCAGACAAAGCACGTGTCGCTGTAGCTGTTACACCGATGTGACTCTTCATTTTTTCTCCGACAATCATAATGATGGAAAGGTCATGTTCGATTTCGGCATGGTCCACTTCAGCCTTTTGAACCAACTGACGCAGGATTTCTTCTTCCTTGATAGGAGTTAGTTCGCGAGAACGGAGAATGATTGAAAGATCATCGATACCAGTTGGCATGTGCTCCCAACCGATGTTAAGATCTTCAAGGATTTGCAGAACCTTGCGACCAAATCCAACTTCACGGTTCATGAGGTATTTCGACATGTTGATGCTGACAAAGCCAGAATCACCAGCGATTCCAACGACTGGGAATTTATCACTGCTATGCTTTAGAACGATACGAGTACCCGGATGGTCAGGGTTATTGGTATTTTTGATAACGAGAGGAATTTTCCCACGGTAGGCAGGGAGCAGGGCTTCATCGTGAAGAACTGAGAAACCTGCATAAGCCAATTCCCGCATTTCACGGTAGGTCAACTCAGGGATAGAATGAGGCTGGTGAATGATACCCGGATGGGCAGCAAAGATACCGTCTACGTCCGTAAAGTTTTCATAGAGATCAGCCTTAACACCTGCAGCGATGATAGAACCAGTTATGTCGGATCCACCACGGGAGAAGGTACAGATTTGATTTTCCTTAGTGACCCCAAAGAAACCAGGAATAACAAGGACTTCGTTGCTGTCAGCCAAGCCTTCAATCTTGTCATAACTAGAGGGAATGATGCGAGCATTCCCAGGTTCGCTTGTTACAACGATTCCAGCTTCTCTTGGATGAACATAGCGTGCATCGATGCCGTTTTGGTTAAAGTAGGCTGCAATAAGTTTGGCGTTGTTGTTTTCTCCAGCCGCAAGGAAGGTGTCATAGAGAAAGTCATTTTCTTCAATAGGAAGAGTCGCTAAGGCACGGATGCTTTTAGAAATTTTTTCTAGAACTGATGGTTTTAAGCCTAGTTCGCTCACCATAGCCGCATAGCGATCGATGATCCAGTTTTGGCTCTTGCTGATATCATTTCCCGCTACATAGTCACGATAGTATTTGATCAAGGCATCGGTCACTTTGGTATCTTCAGAATTGCGTTTGCCAGGTGCAGAAACGACTACAAAACGGCGTTCTTTATCACTTTTAACGATGTTTAAAACTTTTTCTAACTGACTAGCAGAGGCAAGCGAGCTTCCGCCAAATTTTACAACCTTCATAAGGACTCCTCAAGTAAGTATTTTATACGATTATAGCAGAAAGAGGGGCATTTTTCAATGAAGAAAATACTAAGGTCTTTAGGATAAAGTGAGCGTTTTTATCAGCTGAGACACTTTCCTTTAGTTTTTCCTTGCCTCTTTATCTAAAAAAAGGTATACTTTGATGATAAAACAATTTTATTGCCTTACAAAAGAAAAGGAGAAGCTATGAATCATATCTTATATCAAATCGTAGATGATCTTGCTATCATTACTTTGAATCGTCCCGAAGTGGCAAATGGTTTCCATATCCCAATGTGTGAGGAGATTTTAGAAGCTTTGGGCTTAGCTGAGCAGGATCAAGCTGTTCAGTTCATCTTGATTAATGCTAATGGGAAGGTCTTTTCAGTTGGAGGAGACTTGGTTGAGATGAAACGAGCAGTAGACGAAGATGATATCCCTTCTTTGAATAAGATTGCAGAATTAGTCAATACAATTTCTTTTAAAATTAAGCAAATTCCTAAACCTGTTTTGATGGAGGTAGATGGAGCAGTTGCTGGTGCTGCAGCCAATATGGCAGTAGCAGTTGATTTTTGTTTGGCGACTGATAAGGCAAAATTCATCCAAGCCTTTGTTGGAGTTGGATTGGCGCCGGACGCTGGTGGGATTCATCTTTTGAGTCGTAGTATCGGGGTAACACGAGCTGCGCAACTTGCCATGACAGGAGAAGCTTTGACTGCGGAAAAAGCACTGGAATGGGGTGTGGTATACCGTGTCTGTGAAGCTGATAAATTAGAAAAAACTAGAGAACAAGTTCTGAAGAAATTAAGACGAGGCTCAGCAAACTCATACGCAGCCATTAAAAAGTTGGTTTGGGAAAGTCAATTTAAGGATTGGCAGAATTATGCTGAATTGGAATTGAAACTGCAAGAATCTTTGTCTTTGACTGAAGATTTTAAAGAAGGAGTCCGAGCTCATTCTGAAAGAAGACGACCAAAATTTTCAGGAAAATAAAAAAATACTTGCACAATTCTTTGAAGTTTGATATACTTTTTGTGTCAAATGTTTTGAATGCAAAAGTTTTTTTGAGAAGGAGGGAATACTTTGGACTACCAACAAGTGAATGAGTATTTAACATCTATTTTTAATAATGTCCTTGTGATTGAGGAGGTTAGCTTACGAGGTAGTCGTTTCAAAGACATCTCCATCAAAGAAATGCACACGATTGATGTGATTGGCAAGTTCCCAGAGGCGACACCAAGTAAGGTTTCTAAAGAACTGATGGTCACTCTTGGAACTGTTACGACCAGCTTGAATAATCTCGAAAGAAAAGGTTATGTTGAGCGCATTCGTTCTGATCAGGATCGTCGTGTGGTCTATCTGCATTTGACAAAGAAAGGTCGTTTGGTTCACCGCCTTCATAAACGTTTCCACAAGGCCATGGTCGAGAAAATTATCGATGGCATGAGCTCTGAAGAAATAGAAGTGATGGGCAGGGGCTTGACTAACCTTTATCAATTTTTGGAGGATTTGAAATAATGGCTTTTGCAAAAATAAGCCAGGTTGCTCATTATGTTCCAGAGCAAGTGGTCACTAATCAGGACTTGGCTCAAATCATGGATACAAGCGATGAGTGGATTTCAAGTCGGACAGGAATTAAACAGAGACATATCTCAAAAACAGAGTCTACAAGTGACTTGGCGACAGAAGTTGCTAAGAGTTTGCTGGCTAAAGGGAGCTTAACAGCGGATCAGATTGATTTCATCATTGTAGCGACGATTACTCCTGATTCGATGATGCCTTCTACGGCAGCTCGGGTTCAGACAAATATCGGAGCGCATAGAGCTTTTGCCTTTGATCTTACAGCAGCTTGCAGTGGCTTTGTATTTGCTCTCTCAACTGCTGAAAAGTTTTTAAGTTCTGGACAGTTCAAAAAAGGGATTGTTATCGGGGCTGAGACCTTATCCAAGGCAGTTGACTGGTCGGATCGTTCGACAGCTGTTCTCTTTGGAGATGGTGCAGGTGGGGTTTTCTTGGAAGCGAGCGAAACACGGCACTTCCTCGTGGAAAGTCTCTATACGGATGGCTCTCGGAGCGAGTGTTTGACCTATGGCCAAACGGCTTTGGCTTCTCCTTTCTCAGATCAAGAGGCAGTTCCTGCTTTTTTGAAAATGGATGGACGAGCAGTTTTTGATTTTGCAAATCGTGATGTTGCTAGATCGATCAAAGAAACCATTGAAAATGGTCCAATCGCAGCATCGGAATTGGATTATCTCTTGCTTCATCAGGCAAATATCCGCATTTTGGATAAGATGGCTAAGAAGATCGGCGTAGACCGAGACAAGCTTCCTGCCAATATGATGGAGTATGGAAATACCAGTGCAGCAAGTATCCCGATTTTGCTCTCAGAGTGTGTGGAGAATGGCATGATTCGTTTAGATGGTAGCCAGACGATTCTCCTATCAGGCTTCGGTGGAGGTTTGACATGGGGCACACTCATTCTTACAATCTAGGTAATCATGTGGTAAACACATAGTTATAAATTTTTTATATTTTAAAGGAGTCCTATCATGGCAGTATTTGAAAAAGTACAAGAAATTATCGTTGAAGAACTTGGGAAAGACGCATCAGAAGTAACACTTGAATCTACTTTTGATGATTTGGATGCAGATTCATTGGACTTGTTCCAAGTAATCTCTGAAATCGAAGATGCTTTCGATATCCAAATCGAAGCAGAAGATAACTTAAAAACAGTTGGTGACTTGGTTGCCTACGTTGAAGAGCAAACAAAATAATTAACATATTACTAGAAGGAGTAGGGGAGACCCGCTCCCTCTTGTTTAGGTAATAGTTTGAGACTCAAATGATAAACTCATCGAACTATTACGTAAGCAAGGAATGATGGAGGCACTATGAAAACACGTATTACAGAATTATTGAACATTGATTATCCTATTTTTCAAGGAGGAATGGCCTGGGTTGCGGATGGTGACTTGGCTGGTGCGGTATCAAAAGCTGGTGGTCTAGGGATCATCGGTGGTGGGAATGCACCTAAAGAGGTCGTAAAGGCTAATATCGATAAAATCAAATCACTTACGGACAAACCTTTTGGTGTCAACATCATGCTCTTGTCCCCTTTTGTAGAAGACATCGTTGATCTTGTGATTGAAGAAGGGGTCAAGGTGGTTACAACTGGTGCAGGAAATCCAAGTAAATACATGACTCGTTTCCATGATGCAGGAATTACAGTTATTCCTGTTGTTCCAAGTGTTGCTTTGGCAAAACGTATGGAAAAAATTGGTGCAGATGCAGTTATTGCAGAGGGAATGGAAGCCGGTGGACATATTGGTAAACTCACAACTATGACCTTGGTTCGCCAAGTTGCTGCAGCTGTTTCAATTCCAGTTATCGCAGCTGGAGGAATTGCGGACGGTGAAGGTGTTGCTGCAGGCTTTATGCTTGGTGCTGAGGCCGTTCAAGTTGGTACACGATTTGTAGTAGCTAAGGAATCAAACGCCCATCCAAAATACAAGGAAAAAATCTTAAAAGCGCGTGATATCGATACGACTATTTCAGCTCAACACTTTGGTCATGCTGTTCGTGCTATTAAAAATCAGTTGACACGTGACTTTGAGCAGGCTGAAAAAGATGCCTTTAAACAAGAAAATCCAGATTTAGAAATCTTTGAACAAATGGGAGCTGGTGCTCTTGCTAAAGCTGTTGTTCATGGAGATGTAGAAGGTGGATCTGTCATGGCAGGTCAGATCGCTGGTTTGGTTTCTAAAGAGGAAACTGTCGAAGAAATCCTAAAAGATCTATACTATGGCGCAGCCAAGAAAATTCAAGAAGAAGCCTCTCGTTGGGCAGGAGTTGTAAGAAATGACTAAAACAGCCTTTCTATTTGCAGGTCAAGGTGCTCAGTATCTAGGAATGGGGCGTGATCTCTATGATCGCTACCCTATCGTCAAGGAAACGATTGACCAAGCCAGTCAGGTTTTGGGTTATGACCTTCGTGACTTGATTGATAAGGAAGAAACCAATTTAAACCAGACTCGCTATACGCAGCCAGCTATTTTAGCGACTTCGGTTGCTATTTACCGACTATTGAAAGAAAAGGGTTATCAGCCAGATATGGTAGCAGGATTGTCTCTTGGGGAATATTCTGCTCTTGTAGCAAGTGGTGCCTTGGACTTTGAGGATGCAGTTGCCTTGGTTGCTAAACGTGGTGCTTATATGGAAGAGGCTGCACCTGCAGGCTCTGGGAAGATGGTTGCCGTTCTTAATACTCCAGTTGAAGTGATTGAGGAAGCTTGTGAAACGGCCTCTAAAGTTGGAGTAGTGACTCCAGCCAACTACAATACCCCAAGCCAAATCGTTATCGGTGGTGAGGTGGCTGCGGTTGACCGCGCAGTTGAACTTTTGCAGGAAGCAGGAGCAAAACGATTGATTCCTTTAAATGTATCGGGTCCTTTCCATACTGCCCTTCTTGAGCCAGCCAGTCAGCAACTAGCTGGAGCTCTTGAGGGAGTGAGTTTCTCTGATTTTACTTGCCCACTAGTCGGCAATACGGAAGCTGCTGTTATGAAAAAAGATCGAATCCAAGAGCTTTTAACGCGTCAGGTAAAAGAACCTGTTCGTTTTTATGAAAGTATTGCTGTGATGCAGGATGCTGGGGTAACCAACTTTATTGAAATTGGTCCTGGTAAGGTCCTATCAGGCTTTGTCAAAAAAATCGATAAAACAGCTCAGCTAGCTAACGTTGAAGACCAAGCAAGCTTGGATGCTTTGCTAGGAAACTAATGATCCCTTCTCCCATAAAATACAACAGGAAACAGGAGAGATAGAATGCAACTTACAAACAAAAATGTCTTTGTAACAGGTTCAAGTCGTGGTATCGGACTTGCCATTGCTCACAAATTTGCCCAACTAGGTGCTAATGTAGTTTTGAATAGTCGAGGAGCAATCTCAGAAGAATTGCTGGCTGAGTTTTCAAACTATGGTGTCAAAGTAGTACCGATTTCAGGTGATGTTTCAGACTTTGCAGATGCCAAGCGTATGGTAGATCAAGCAATTGCAGAACTCGGTTCTGTCGATATCTTGGTCAACAATGCTGGGATCACTCAAGATACGCTTATGCTCAAGATGACCGAAGAAGACTTTGAAAAAGTGATTAAGATCAACTTGACAGGTGCCTTCAACATGACGCAAGCAGTCTTGAAACAGATGATCAAGGCACGTGAAGGTGCGATCATCAACATGTCTAGTGTGGTCGGTTTGATGGGAAATATCGGACAAGCCAACTATGCAGCTTCTAAAGCAGGTTTGATTGGTTTTACCAAGTCAGTAGCACGTGAAGTTGCCAATCGCAATGTACGCGTAAATGCTCTTGCACCAGGGATGATCGAGTCAGATATGACTGCTGTTTTGTCTGATAAGGTCAAGGAAGCGACATTGGCACAAATCCCAATGAAGCGTTTTGGACAAGCAGAACATATCGCAGATGCTACAGTGTTCCTGGCTGGACAGGATTATTTGACTGGACAAGTTCTCGCTGTTGATGGCGGACTTAGCATGTAAAAAATAAGGAAAGATATAGGTAAGACAGATGAAACTAAATCGAGTTGTAGTAACAGGTTACGGATTGACCTCTCCTATCGGAAATACTCCAGAAGAATTTTGGAACAGTTTGCAAACTGGGAAAATCGGGATTGGAGAAATCACTAAGTTTGACCACAGCGAATTTGCTGTGCACAATGCGGCAGAAGTTCAAGATTTCCCATTTGATAAATACTTTGTTAAAAAAGATACCAACCGTTTTGACAACTATTCTTTGTATGCCTTGTATGCGGCTCAAGAAGCGGTGACAAATGCCAATCTTGATGTAGAAGCAATCGATAAAGATCGCTTTGGTGTCATTGTGGCTTCTGGTATCGGTGGTATCAAGGAAATCGAAGATCAGGTTATCCGTCTTCATGAAAAAGGTCCAAAACGCGTTAAACCAATGACCCTTCCAAAGGCCTTGCCAAATATGGCTTCAGGAAATGTTGCCATGCGCTTCGGAGCAAACGGTATCTGTAAATCAATCAATACTGCCTGTGCCTCATCAAACGATGCCATTGGGGATGCCTTCCGATCCATCAAGTTTGGTTTCCAAGATGTCATGTTAGTTGGTGGATCAGAATCATCTATCACTCCTTTTGCTATCGCTGGTTTCCAAGCGTTGACTGCCCTATCAACTACAGAAGATCCAACTCGTGCTTCTATTCCATTTGACAAAGATCGTAATGGTTTTGTGATGGGAGAAGGTTCAGGGATGTTGGTTCTTGAAAGCCTTGAACATGCTGAAAAACGTGGGGCGACCATCTTGGCTGAAGTAGTTGGCTACGGTAATACCTGTGATGCTTACCATATGACTTCACCTCATCCAGAGGGTCAAGGTGCGATTAAGGCTATGAAGTTGGCTTTGGAAGAAGCAGAAATTTCTCCAGAGCAAGTGGCTTACGTCAATGCCCACGGAACTTCAACTCCTGCGAATGAAAAAGGAGAAAGTGGTGCAATCGTAGCTGTCCTTGGTAAAAAAGTCCCTGTATCTTCAACCAAGTCCTTTACAGGACACTTGCTTGGTGCCGCAGGAGCGGTAGAAGCCATCGCTACAATTGAAGCCATGTGTCATAACTATGTACCAATGACAGCTGGAACAAGTGAGTTGTCAGACTATATCGAAGCCAATGTCGTTTATGGACAAGGCTTGGAGCAAGAAATCCCTTATGCTATTTCAAACACTTTTGGTTTTGGTGGACACAATGCGGTTCTTGCTTTCAAACGTTGGGAGAATAAATAATTATGAATTTAAATGAAATCAAGGACTTGATGGCTCAATTTGACCAATCAAGTTTGAGAGAATTTTCTTATAAAAATGGAACGGACGAATTGCAGTTTAGTAAGAATGAAGCAAGAATGGTTTCTGAAGCGCCAGCTCAAATTGTTCCAGCGCCAACTGCAGTAGCGGCAAGCCGAGTAGTTTCTACTCCTTCAACTCCAGTAGAGAGTGCAGTGGAAGAAGCACCAGCTCCAGCTGAAACGACGGTTGCTCCAGAGGGTGATGTCGTTGAGAGCCCACTTGTAGGGGTGGCCTACTTGGCTGCTGGACCAGATAAACCTGCCTTTGTCACAGTTGGAGACAGTGTTAAAAAAGGTCAGACTTTGGTAATCATCGAAGCCATGAAGGTCATGAATGAAATTCCTGCACCTAAGGATGGTGTGGTGACAGAAATTCTCGTTTCAAATGAAGAAATGGTTGAGTTCGGTAAAGGATTGGTACGTATCAAATGATCGATATTCAAGGAATCAAAGAAGCTCTACCCCATCGCTACCCCATGCTCCTAGTGGATCGTGTCTTGGAAGTGAGAGAGGATACCATTGTTGCCATTAAAAATGTCACCATCAATGAACCATTCTTCAATGGTCATTTTCCACAATACCCAGTCATGCCAGGTGTTCTTATCATGGAAGCCTTGGCTCAGACTGCTGGTGTCTTGGAATTGTCCAAACCTGAAAATAAAGGGAAACTGGTCTTCTACGCTGGCATGGACAAGGTTAAGTTCAAGAAGCAAGTTGTACCAGGTGATCAATTAGTCATGACGGCTACTTTTGTCAAACGTCGTGGTACGATTGCTGTGGTTGAAGCAAAGGCTGAAGTAGATGGTAAGCTTGCAGCGAGTGGTACTCTTACCTTTGCAATTGGAAACTAAGGAGGATCTCCATGTTTCGTAAAATTTTGATTGCCAACCGTGGTGAGATTGCGGTTCGCATTATTCGAGCTGCGCGTGAATTGGGCATTGCAACCGTAGCAGTTTATTCAACTGCTGATAAGGAAGCTCTTCACACACTCCTAGCGGATGAAGCTATCTGTATCGGACCTGGTAAGGCGACAGAATCTTATCTCAATATCAACGCTATTTTATCTGCTGCAGTCTTGACAGAAGCAGAAGCCATCCACCCAGGTTTTGGTTTTCTTAGCGAAAACTCCAAGTTTGCCACGATGTGTGATGAAGTGGGGATTAAGTTCATCGGTCCTTCTGGGGCTGTAATGGATACCATGGGAGATAAGATCAATGCGCGTGAGCAAATGATCAAGGCTGGTGTTCCAGTTATCCCAGGATCTGATGGTGAAGTCCACACGGCTGAAGAGGCCCTTGCAGTTGCAGAAAAAATTGGCTATCCAGTCATGCTTAAGGCATCAGCTGGTGGTGGTGGAAAAGGGATTCGTAAGGTTGAAAAGGCAGAAGACTTGGTCGCAGCCTTTGAGACAGCATCCAGTGAAGCCAAGGCCAACTTTGGAAATGGCGCTATGTACCTAGAGCGTGTGATTTATCCAGCTCGTCATATCGAAGTTCAGATCCTTGCGGACCAAGAGGGTCATGTTGTCCATCTTGGTGAACGGGATTGTTCACTCCAACGGAATAACCAAAAGGTCTTAGAAGAAAGCCCATCCATCGCGATTGGCAAAACCCTTCGTCATGAAATTGGTGCTGCGGCTGTTCGAGCTGCAGAGTCTGTTGGCTATGAAAATGCAGGTACGATTGAATTTCTTCTCGATGAAGCGAGTGGCAATTTCTACTTTATGGAAATGAATACTCGTGTGCAAGTGGAACACCCAGTCACAGAGTTTGTTTCAGGTGTTGATATCGTGAAGGAACAGATTCGCATTGCTGCCGGTCAACCTTTACCTTTCAAACAAGAAGATATTGTCCTACGAGGTCATGCTATCGAGTGCCGGATCAATGCAGAAAATCCAGCATTTAACTTTGCTCCAAGTCCAGGGAAAATTACCAATCTCTATCTACCAAGTGGTGGAGTTGGCTTGCGCGTGGACTCAGCAGTTTATCCAGGTTATACCATTCCCCCTTACTATGATAGTATGATTGCTAAAATCATTGTTCATGGGGAGAATCGTTTTGATGCTCTTATGAAGATGCAACGGGCACTTTATGAACTTGATATTGAAGGAGTGCAAACCAATGCAGACTTCCAGTTGGATCTGATTTCAGACCGCCGAGTTATCGCTGGTGACTACGATACTTCCTTCTTGATGGAAACTTTCTTGCCAAAATACCAAGAAAAAGAATAGACTTTCAAATAGTATGAGAACTAAAAGGGGGAGTTATGGCTCTATTTAGTAAAAAGGATAAGTATATTCGGATCAATCCTAACCGTTCCGTAAGGCAGAAACCACAAGCCAAGCCTGAGGTTCCGGATGAACTTTTTTCCAAGTGTCCTGGATGTAAACATATCATCTACCAAAAGGATCTTGGAAGTGAGCAAATTTGTCCCCATTGTAGCTATACTTTCCGTATTTCAGCTCAGGAACGCTTGGCTTTGACGGTTGATTCTGACAGCTTTGTGGAGATGTTTACAGGTATTGAAACTCAAGATCCATTAAACTTTCCTGGCTACCAGAAAAAACTTGCAACAATGCGTGAAAAGACAGGTTTGGATGAAGCAGTACTAACTGGTACAGCTAGCATAAAGGGTCAAAAAGTTGCCCTTGGGATCATGGATTCAAACTTTATCATGGCTTCTATGGGAACCGTTGTGGGTGAAAAAATCACGCGCTTGTTTGAGTATGCAATGGTAGAAAATTTGCCAGTCGTACTTTTCACAGCTTCTGGTGGAGCCCGTATGCAAGAAGGAATCATGAGCTTGATGCAGATGGCTAAGATTTCTGCGGCAGTTCAACGTCATTCCAAGACAGGACTTTTTTATCTAACTATTTTAACCGATCCGACAACAGGTGGGGTGACCGCTTCTTTTGCTATGGAAGGTGATATTATTCTAGCAGAGCCTCAGAGTTTGGTTGGTTTTGCTGGGCGTCGTGTTATCGAAAATACAGTTCGTGAGACCTTGCCGGATGACTTCCAAAAGGCAGAATTTTTGCTTGAACATGGATTTGTTGATGCAATTGTCAAACGGAGAGAATTGCCTGAAACAATTGCTAAATTAGTAAGATTGCATGGAGGAAGTCGCGGATGAATATTGCAAAAATAGTCAGAGAGGCACGCGAGCAGAGTCGCTTGACCGCACTTGATTTTGCCAATGGAATCTTTGACGAGTTTATCGAATTGCATGGAGACCGCTCTTTCCGCGATGATGGTGCGGTTATCGGTGGAATTGGCTGGTTAGGTGACCAAGCAGTAACTGTCGTTGGTATCCAAAAGGGGAAGAGTCTTCATGACAACCTCAAACGGAATTTCGGCCAACCTCATCCAGAAGGCTATCGTAAGGCCTTGCGCCTGATGAAACAGGCAGAAAAGTTTGGCCGTCCAGTTGTGACTTTTATCAATACGGCGGGTGCTTACCCAGGTGTTGGAGCCGAGGAACGTGGACAAGGTGAAGCAATTGCTCGAAACCTGATGGAAATGAGTGACCTCAAGGTTCCAATCATCGCGATTATTATCGGTGAAGGTGGGTCTGGTGGGGCCCTAGCTCTAGCCGTAGCTAACCGTATCTGGATGTTAGAAAATTCAATCTACGCAGTACTTAGCCCTGAAGGATTTGCCTCTATCCTTTGGAAGGATGGAAGTCGTGCCATGGAGGCGGCAGAGTTGATGAAGATCACTTCACATGAACTTCTAGAAATGGGAATCGTAGACAAGGTAATCTCAGAAGCAGGGCTGTCAAGTAAAGAACTGCTAGGATGCGTTAAAAATGAATTGCGTGTAGAACTAGATAGATTGCAAGAACTACCACTCGACCAACTTATTGAAGAACGTTACCAACGCTTCAGAAAATACTAAGAATGACTAAATGAGACTAGAAAGGTCTCATTTTTTATGGAAAAATGCAATTCAGGACGAAAAATTGATAGTTGAGGAGATGGACAGTAAAATAGACAAAAAAGATCTATACTGTAGATGTGAGCCTACAACAATATTTTAAGAAGGTTCTTGCAATGACAGGTACAGAAACATTTACAGTTCTTTCAACTGAGATTTAGAGCAAACTTCAGGTGGTCTTGCTGTTTGGGAAGATGGTTATGGTAGATGGTTATATTATAGAGAATTTTCTCCCTATATGGGGCAAGGGGCACTTAATTCTTATAGGGATACTTGGAAGTACGGCTTCCGAGCAGGATAATCTTTCAAAAAAAGTACGATGAGAAACACAAAGAAACTAAGACAATTTGGAATATTTTTGCTTATTATTTTACTATCTACCTATTTACCACAAATAATTGGTTTGTATGTGACGATCATTTTAGGATTAGGAGTTGATGTCTACTCTCTTATTTTAACAATGGGATTAGTAGGAAGTTTCCTTCTACTAATTTGGTGGTTAAAAAAGCAAAAGATGCTCTTTATCTTTGAGAAAAGAGCTGGAACTGGTCAACTATCTTTTACTTGTTTGCATGTTATGTGGTTCATCAGATTCTCGGTAATTTTTGGACACGCTATGCTCATTTGATTAATGCTAGGAATATTCATGATGTCTATTTTGCGGTGATTCTTTCAAATGGACAACCAACTTTTTTATCTACAGTTCTTAGTTTTATCTTAACAGTCGTTATTGGTCCTATTTTGGAAGAGATGCTTGATCGTGGGTATTTTATGAATACCTTCTTCCCCCAGTCCAAGTACTATCTGGATGTTATCCTATCTGCTCTTATCTTTGGACTTAGTCATTTGATCCTAACTCACCGAGACCCAATTAGTTTATTATATTATAGTTTGATTGGTCTCTTTTTCGCTCTTGTCTATCGTTCTACAGACAATCTTCGATTGACCATTCTCTGCCATAGTTTTTTCAACTTTCTCAACCATGCAAAACCTATCTGGATTTTTGTTTACAATTATATCTATTATCATTTTTTTAGATAGTGGAGGCAAAGAAAAAAGTGTTTGATATTTGTCAAACACTTTTTCTATTTACTGTTCTTCTGTTACAAACTGGCTGAGCAGTCCATTGATAAAACGGGCAGATTTTTGATCTGAGAAGTTCTTTGCAAGCTCGATAGCTTCATTAACAGCAACCAACTGAGGGGTGTCAAATGAAGTGATTTCAAAGACTCCCAAGCGAAGGAGGTTTCTCTCCACGAGCGTTAAACGTTCAATGGTCCAACCTGCTTTTAAATGCTGTGTGATTTGCTTGTCTAATTCTTCCTTTTTAGTTTGAACACCAGAAACGAGCTCTGTCAAAAAGGCTGGAAGTTGCACATCCGTATCTTCAAGATCGTGTGTGTAGGCGAAACGACAAGCAGTTTCGACGTCTGTATCAAACTCAAGGCTCATGAGAGCTTGAAAAGCGCATTTACGGAGCTCACGTCTAGATTCTAATAGTGGACTAGTCATTGAGGAAATCCTCATCAAACAAGTCTTTCAAGTCAGGTTTTGGTGTTTTATCTGGAACGATACCTGCAACGTGGATATTGATAGCAGTGAGTTCTACATCAGCCATGTTGCGGACTGCATCTTTGACAGCTTTTTGGATAGCAACAGCTACCTTAGGAACTTTTACTCCGTACTCAAGGTAGAGGTAGATATCTGCTGTGAGTTCTTCGTCCACGTTTTTAAGATAAACACCGCGGCCGAGCGAAAGTTTTGAAAGGGTGTCAGATACTGATTTGTTTGAAAAAGAGTGAACACCCTCTACTTTTGCTGTAGCAATAGCAATGATTTTTTCAAGTACACGTGGGGCGATAACGATTTCGCCAAGTTGTTCTTCAATTCCCATAGAATGACCTCTTTCTAGAGATTAGGCACGAGAAACGTAAGTTCCTTCTGCAGTGTTGATAACGAGTTTTTGTCCTGCTTCGATGAAGTCTGGAACGTTTACGACAAGTCCAGTTTCCATCGTTGCTGGCTTACCAGAACCTGTAACAGTAGCACCTTTGATAGATGGTTGAGTTTCTGCAACTGTCAATTCGACAGTAGTAGGAACGGTAACACCGATCACTTCAGTTCCGTAGAATTGGATCTTCACTTCTGAGTTTTCAAGGATGTAAAGCAATTCGTTTTCAACGTTGACTACAGGGATTTCGTATTGGTCGTAAGTTTCTGTATTCATGAAGTAAGCTGTGTCATCCATTTTGTACAAGTATTGAGCTGGGACAGTCTCGATGATGGCTTGTTCAAATTTTTCCTCTGGACGATAGCTTGTATCAAATGTAGAACCAGTACGGACATCACGCAATTTCATACGCATGATCGTATTTCCTTTACCTGGTTTGTGGTGGCTAGCTTCCAAAACGCGGATCAATTTTCCGTCAGCTGTTTCAAAGGTCATACCAGCTTTTAATTTACTTGCTTCAATCATGTTTTTACCTCTTTAATAAATATTATTACTCTTCATTTTACCATAAAATACTCTGGAAATAAAGCCAAAATAGTTATTGGGAGTTGGTAGAGAAGAAAAAACCAACCTTAGGGCTGGTTTTGTTCTGTCTAGTTTTCTTTCAACTTCGCCAATTCCTGGGCGAGTAGTTTAAGGGCCACTTGTGGGTTGGCTTGGCCTTTGGTTGCTTTCATGAGGAATCCTGTGAAGGCCTTGTCTGCGTTGCGTTTACCGGACTTGAAGTCGGCTACGGCAGCTTCGTTATCCGCAAAGACTTGGTGGATGATTGGAATCAGAATATTTGGATCAGAGATTTGCACCAAGCCAGCTTTTTCCACGTATTCACGCGCACCACCGCCATTTTTAGCTAGGTGGACAAAGACTTTCTTGGCAATCTTAGAAGAGATAGTACCGTCTTCGATGATGGCAATCATTTCTACCAAGTTTTCTGGTGTCAATTCGATTTGTTCCAGTGTCTTGCCTTCAGCGTTCAAGAACTGAGCGACTTCGCCTTGGAGCCAGTTAGAGACTTGTTTGGCATCGCCACCGAGGGCAACAGCTTTTTCAAAGAAGTCAGAAGTGACTTTGTTTGCAGTCAACTGGCTAGCATCGTAGTCTGACAAGCCAAGTTGGGATACGTAGCGCGCACGGCGTTCTTTTGGAAATTCTGGCAATTCAGTACGCATTTCCTCAATCCACTCATCTGAGATTTCAAAAAGTGGTAGGTCTGGTTCTGGGAAGTAGCGGTAGTCTGCAGCACCCTCCTTAACACGCATGAGGATGGTTGCCTTGTTAGCTTCATCGTAACGGCGTGTTTCTTGGCGGATTTGACCACCTGAGCGAAGGATTTCAGCCTGACGTTGGACTTCGTATTCAAGACCTTTGCGGACATTTGAGAAGGAGTTGAGGTTTTTCAACTCTGTCTTGGTACCGAATTTTTCTTGACCATAAGGGCGAAGCGAAATGTTGGCATCCACACGCATGGAACCTTCTTCCATCTTAACATCAGAAATACCAGCGTACTGGATGACTTCCTTGAGGGCAGTTAGGTAAGCGTAGGCTTCTTCAGGTGAACGCATGTCGGCTTCAGATACGATTTCAATCAATGGTACCCCTTGGCGGTTTAGGTCAACATAAGAGTAGCCATCTGTACCGTGGGTATTTTTACCAGCATCTTCTTCCAAGTGAGCGCGTTCGATACCGATTTTTTTCGTCGTACCGTCTTCTAGCTCCACTTCAATCCAACCGTTGTAGCCGATTGGCTCATCAAACTGAGAAATTTGGTAGGCTTTTGGATTATCAGGGTAGAAGTAGTTCTTGCGGTCAAAGTGCATCTTTTTGTGGATGTCCATGTTGAGGGCAAGAGCTGCCTTGATACCGGCATCGACAACCCCTTTATTGAGAACTGGCAGAACTCCTGGGAAAGACCAGTCAATCACGTTGGTGTTGGCATTTTGGTCATTTCCAAAGTGGGCAGAAGTAGGTGAGAAGATTTTTGAATTGGTGTTGAGCTCTACGTGGACTTCAAGTCCAATGACTGTTTCAAAGTTCATTAGTTGTCACCTCCAAAAATCACGGGTTGTTGTTTGTGGTAGTCTGTTGTTGCTTCAAAGGCAGCTGCCGCTTGGTAAATGGTCTCTTCTGAGTACTTAGGACCGATCAATTGGAGACCGACTGGTAGACCTTGAGCAAATCCAGCAGGAATCGAAATTCCTGGGAGACCAGCTAAGTTGACTGGGATGGTCAAAAGGTCAGCCAAGTACATAGCAACAGGGTCGTGGTTGAGGGAGTCCAAGTCATAGGCAACGCTTGGAGCAGTTGGTCCCAAAATCAAGTCGTAATCCGCAAAGACTTTTTCGAAATCTTGGATGATGAGGGTACGGACTTGACCAGCCTTCTTGTAGTAGGCATCGTAGTAACCTGATGAAAGACTGAAAGTACCTAGCATGATACGGCGTTTCACTTCTTCGCCGAAACCTTGGCTACGACTGTTTACATAGATTTCATCAAGATTAGTCGCATCCTCTGCGCGGTAGCCGTAACGAATACCGTCAAAACGTTGCAAGTTTGAGGATGCTTCTGATGAAGCAATGATGTAGTAAACGGCAACGCCGTATTTAGAGTGAGGAAGGCTGACTTCTTCGACGATGGCACCAAGTTTTTCAAAGTGTTTGGCTGCGTTCAGGATGGTTTCCTTAACCTCTGGGTCAATCCCTTCACCGAGGTATTCCTTAGGCAAAGCAATTTTCATGCCCTTGATGTCTTGACCGATTTTTGAAGTAAAGTCTGCAATGCGGACAGGAGCAGAAGTAGAGTCTTTGGCGTCTTCGCTAGCAATCGCATTGAGCAAGAGGGCATTCTCCTTAACAGTAGGAGCAAAAGGTCCGATTTGATCTAATGAGCTACCGAAGGCAATGAGACCGAAACGTGAAACTGTTCCGTAGGTTGGCTTGAGACCAACGATCCCGTTGAAGGCAGCAGGTTGGCGGATAGAACCACCAGTATCAGAACCAAGTGACAAGCGGACTTGACCTGAGGCTACAGCTGCGGCTGAACCACTTGATGAACCACCAGGAACCTTGCTGTGGTCCCAAGCATTTTTGGTGGCACCGTAGTGAGAAGTTTCACCTGATCCACCCATGGCAAACTCGTCCATGTTGGTTTTCCCAACGACAATCATGCCTTTAGATTTTGCATTGGAAACGGCTGTCGCATCAAAGATTGGCTCGTAGTTGTAGAGCATTTTTGAGGCTGCAGTTGTGAGGATACCGTCTGTAGAGATGTTATCCTTAACAGCCAGTGGAATTCCAGAAAGGACATTATCCGCGTCAATTCCAGCTTCATCAATGGCTTTAGCTTGAGCAAGGGCTTGTTCTTCAGCGATAGTGACAAAAGCATTGATAGCTTTCTCGCGAGACTTGATATCTTCAAGCGTGGCTTGTGTCAATTCAGTTGCAGAAATTTCCTGAGAGACAAGGAGATTGTGCAAGTCTTCAATAGTTTTGTTATTAAAAGTCATTAGGCATCTCCTCCATCATCTAGGATAGCTGGTACCTTGATATAGTAGTTTTCTTTTTCAGGTACGTTTTTAAACAGGCGGTCACGGTCTGTTCCTTCTTCAGCCACATCAGGGCGGAGTACGGTCTTACGGTCAGCCATGGTCGTAGTAGGTGCGACACCAGTAGTGTTGACTTCGCCTAGCAACTCAACCATGTCAACAATTTTAGACAAGGTTGTCGCAAAGGCAGCAGTTTCTTCTTCAGAGAATCTTAATTTTGAAAGATTGGCAACGTGTGTTACCTCTTCTTGCGTAATTTTCATCTTGCATCCTTTCGTGAAATGATGATTTTTAGTCTGTTCTATTTTACCATATTTTCCTATAAATAAGCTAAGGCAAAGCGAAAAGAAATAGAAATTGAAAAATCGCTTTTAATTCGCTATAATGGTTAAACTAGAGAATAGAAAAAATAAGAGTTAGGATAAAAAATGTTCCATCAATTTATCACCAGATCTCAAACTGTTCCGCCTCCCATTTCGCTTTTTTGGTATGGGATCATGATGCTTCTCTTAGTACTTTGTATTTATGGAGCACTTGCTTATCACAATAATCCGAAATTTGTCCGCTTGTTTAAGGGGATTCAGATCCTCCAGTTACTAGCCCTATATAGCTGGTATGTTGGCTTTGGGATTCCATTTTCTAATAGCCTTCCATTTTATCATTGCCGTTTGGCTATGTTTGCAGTGGTTTTCTTACCAGATAAATGGCGGAGCAAGCAATACTTTGCCCTCTTAGGAGCAAGTGGAGCGGTCTTTGCCTTGGTTTATCCGGTTTTTGACCCCTATGATTTTCCCCATATTACCAGTTTTTCATTTTTGATTGGGCACTATGCCCTTCTAGTGAATTCCTTGGTTTACTTGATGAATCACTATGACAAGAGTCTGCTCAAGAAATATATGATCGTAGTCTATACTTTCGTTCTCAATTTCTTTCTAGTTGGGGTTAATCAGGTGACTGGTGGAAATTATGGTCTCTTAAGAGATACACCGTTTATCTCGAATGCTCCTCTATGGATAAAGTACCTCCTTGTGTCGGTCATCCTTTCACTGGCTCTTGTTTTCTTTGATATTTTGTTCGAAAAACGATGGAAAAAGAGAAATCAGGTGCAATCTATGCTCTAGCTCGCCTTTTCATCGTATGAGCAATTGAAAAACTCCCCAAAATCCGCTATAATGGAGAGTTGAAAGGAATGGTAAAATCCAATGTAAAAATCATTCTTAGCCATTGAAACAACTAAATAGAAAATCAAAGAAAGAGAACTTATGACTATTCAAGAAGAAATCAAGAAACGCCGTACCTTTGCTATCATCTCCCACCCGGACGCGGGGAAAACAACCATCACTGAGCAGTTGCTCTATTTTGGGGGAGAGATTCGTGAGGCTGGTACCGTAAAAGGTAAGAAAACAGGGACTTTTGCCAAGTCTGACTGGATGGATATCGAGAAACAACGTGGGATTTCGGTCACTTCATCTGTGATGCAATTTGACTACGACGGCAAACGTGTCAATATCCTAGACACACCAGGGCACGAGGACTTCTCAGAAGATACCTATCGGACCTTGATGGCGGTGGATGCTGCTGTCATGGTGTTGGATTCTGCCAAGGGTATCGAGGCCCAAACCAAGAAATTGTTTGAGGTTGTGAAACACCGTGGCATTCCCGTCTTTACCTTTATGAACAAGCTGGACCGTGACGGTCGTGAACCGCTAGACCTCTTGCAAGAACTAGAAGAAGTCCTTGGGATTGCTAGCTACCCAATGAACTGGCCAATCGGGATGGGGAAAGCCTTTGAAGGCTTGTATGACCTCTATAACCAACGCTTAGAACTCTATAAAGGTGATGAGCGTTTTGCCAGTTTGGAAGAAGGTGACAAACTTTTTGCGAGCAATCCTTTCTATGAACAAGTTAAGGATGATATCGAACTTCTAAATGAAGCGGGGAATGAGTTTTCAGAGGAAGCTATTTTAGCTGGTGAGCTAACCCCGGTCTTCTTCGGTTCAGCCCTCACTAATTTTGGAGTGCAGACTTTCCTTGAGACCTTTCTCAAGTTTGCTCCAGAACCTCATGGACACAAGAAGACAGACGGAGAGATTGTCGATCCTTATGACAAGGATTTTTCAGGCTTTGTCTTTAAAATCCAAGCCAACATGGACCCTCGTCACCGTGACCGTATCGCCTTTGTCCGTATCGTATCGGGTGAATTTGAGCGTGGGATGAGTGTCAATCTGCCTCGTACTGGGAAGACTGCCAAACTGTCGAATGTTACTCAATTTATGGCGGAAAGTCGTGAGAATGTGACCAACGCTGTTGCAGGTGATATCATCGGGGTTTACGATACAGGTACTTATCAGGTTGGAGACACCTTGACGGTTGGAAAAAACAAGTTTGAATTTGAGCCCCTTCCAACCTTTACACCTGAGATTTTCATGAAAGTTTCTGCTAAGAACGTTATGAAACAAAAATCCTTCCACAAGGGTATCGAACAATTGGTGCAAGAAGGAGCCATTCAGCTTTACAAGAATTACCAAACAGGCGAGTACATGCTGGGCGCTGTTGGTCAACTCCAGTTTGAAGTCTTTAAGCACCGTATGGAAGGCGAGTACAATGCAGAAGTGGTCATGAGCCCAATGGGTAAAAAGACCGTTCGTTGGATCAAGCCTGAGGACTTGGATGAACGGATGTCATCAAGCCGCAATATCTTAGCTAAAGACCGTTTCGACCAACCAGTCTTCCTCTTTGAGAATGACTTTGCCCTCCGCTGGTTTGCGGATAAGTATCCGAATGTTGAGTTAGAGGAAAAAATGTGATTCAGTAAGTCTACTTGATTGCATAGCAATCTAAGTAGACTACGGCAAGTCCTATTAGACTTACCTAACTGCCTCACTAACTGAGTTTTACAAATGAAATCGATTTGTAAAACTCAGTGTCGTAATCTAACAATCGGTAACCGCTATGGTGGCTTACCTAAGCGTTTTACTAGAAAAAGTCCGCGAATAATATCGATTCGTGGATTTTTTTCATATAGTAAAGGTAATTGAAGTCAAAGGTAAATTAAAAATCTCAGAGAAATCATGTTACATGAATTTTTCTGAGGTTTTTCTAGTTTCCATATTTCTGATAAAAATCGACCTTGACCTGAATGAAGGTTTCGGCTTCGCGTAGTAGCTGCAGGAGGGTGGCACGGGTCTCAAACTCCTCACGTGTTTTAGGGAGACTCCGATTGCGGAAGACTTGCAGATAGCGTTCGATGTCATCAAGTAGATCGTGAGCAGGATTGGTCTGGCTTAGTTGGGTAGCAATCTTAGAAAAGAGCTGGGCCAAGATCAAACTTTCACTTGCGGCTAGGTGACAAGTATTGATCTGCTGGGCCATATTTCGTAGGATGCGACTTTGCCTCTGCCTCATCTCAAAGTAGTGGATATGGTAGTCCGTCTGGTGAAAGAGGTGATCCGAGTGATCCAGGTATACCAGTTTGAGAGCTTCATCGAGGAGGTTGTCTAATTGGTCAACGAGTTGGGCTCGATTGCGTCCGTCTCCCCTCGACAGATAGTATTTAAAGCGAAGGAGGATATCTTTTAACTTTTCTTCGACCTGAAGGTGGTAGCTTTGGATGGCTTTCTCACGAGAGGGCATATAAAGGTTGACCAATAGAGAAAAGCTTGTCCCGATGAGAAAGAGGAGCACTTCATTGAGCAAGAGGGCTGGGGAAGTAGACTCCTGTACCAAGAGATGACTGACCAAGACACTGCTAGGTGTGATGCCGATTTCCCAGCCCATTTTATAGGCTAGAGGCACGTAGAGAGCCAGATAGAGGCCCAGACTCCAGATGTGAAATCCTGTCAGTTGAAAGGCTAGAACACCGATAGCGAGTGCTAGGAGCATGGAAAAGAGGCGGTTACGGGCTAATTTNAGCGTACTTCTGCGCGTGTCGGAGAGGCTTAAGAGGGCGATAATTCCAGCTGAAACTGCTGATGATAAATCTAAAAAATAAGCGAGAAAACAAGCGAGGCAGGTCGCTAAGATCAGTTTTGTCGTACGTTGGGTGATAGACATGAGAATTTCCTATAATACTAGAATAAGAGTATAAAAGACAAGGCTTGGAAGACTTGTCTTAAAAAATCTATTTTTTACGTGCCGACGCGTACTCAGCTACTGCTGTAAAGAGGACGTCGGTAGAAGAGTTCAGGGCAGTTTCGCAGGAATCTTGGACGACACCGATGACAAAACCAACTCCGACTACCTGCATGGCAACATCGTTTGAAATCCCAAAGAGACTACAAGCGACGGGAATGAGGAGGAGTGATCCACCAGCGATTCCAGAGGCTCCGCAGGCAGAAATAGCAGCCACTACACTGAGCACAAAAGCTGTACCAAAGTCGACAGAGATTCCTAGCGTATTGACTGCAGCTAGAGTCAGAATGTTAATGGTTACGGCTGCGCCAGCCATGTTAATAGTGGAGCCAAGGGGGATAGAAACAGAGTAGGTATCTGGATTGAGTCCGAGATCTTGGCAGAGTTTCATGTTGACAGGGATATTAGCGGCAGAACTACGAGTAAAGAAAGCTGTAATTCCACTGACACGCAAACATTTAAAAACAAGGGGGTAAGGATTTTTTCTCATAAAGAGAAAGGCAATGAGGGGATTGATGACAAGGGCCACAAAAGCCATAGTTGCAATCAAGAGTCCTAGCAAAATTCCGTAGTTAGCAAGGCTGGTAATTCCTTTATCAGAGATGGTCTTGAAGACCAAGCCCATAATTCCGAAAGGAGCCAAATTGATAATCCACTCCACAATCTTGGAAGTTACTCCTGCCATGGTTCTGAGCAATTCCTTGCTGTTTTTGCTAGCTTCCCTCATAGCAAGTCCAAAGACAACAGCCCAGGATAGGATCCCGATATAATTAGCTTGGACGATGGCGTTTAGGGGATTATCTACGAGATTTAGCAGAAGATTGCTGAGAACTTGACCGATGCCGTCTGGTGGGGCAATCTCTGTACTAGCACTGCTAAGAGTGATCTGGACAGGAAAGAGAAAACTAGCCAGTACAGCGAGTAGGGCAGCAGCAAAGGTACCAAGTAGATAGAGAAAAATAACGGTCTTCATATTGGTATCTTGCCCTTTTTGATGTTGCGAAAGGGCATTTGCAACGAGGGTAAAGACCAAAACAGGAGCGATGGCTTTCAGACCCCCAACGAATAGGTCACCGAGAATGCCGAGCCCCGACAGACTAGGAAAAAGTAGCCCTAGAGAGGCTCCCAGAAGCATGCCGATTAGGATACGTTTGATGAGGCTGGCCTTGTTCCAGGCTCGAATGATTCTTTTCATAATAGTCTCCTTCAAAGTGTATTGTTTATGATTATAGTATAAATATGCCGTTGAGGCAAGTCTTTTTTTGAGTTTGGGGGAATATCGGAATATTTATGAGGGATTTGAACGGGATGATTTGTGGTATAATACTAAAAAGGAGTTTTGTATGCAAGAATTTTTTCAACGTTATCTTGATAAATTGGATGTAACAACTGTATTAGAGAATGTCTTGACCAAGGTGATTTCTCTTTTGATTCTCTTTCTGCTATTTTATATAGCTAAAAAGATGCTTCATGCGGCTGTCCGAAAGATTGTCAAGCCCTCGCTTAAATTTTCAAATCGGGATGCAGGCAGACAAAAGACCATTTCTCGTTTACTTGAGAATATTTTTAACTACACACTTTATTTCTTTTTGATTTACTGTATCTTGTCTATTTTGGGTTTGCCAGTTTCCAGCCTCCTTGCTGGGGCAGGGATTGCTGGGGTTGCCATTGGGATGGGGGCTCAAGGCTTTTTATCCGATGTTATCAATGGTTTCTTTATCCTCTTTGAACGCCAGCTCGATGTGGGCGACGAAGTAGTCCTCACAAATGGTCCTATTACCGTATCTGGAAAGGTTGTCAGTGTAGGAATTCGTACGACCCAACTTCGCAGTGACGACCAAGCCCTTCACTTTGTTCCTAACCGAAATATCACTGTTGTCAGCAACTTCTCTCGTACAGAGTAGGTCTGCTATTTTGGCAGATTTGTGGTACAATAGAAAGAGTTTGGTAAAGGAGAGAGTATGCTATTTGTAGAGAAAAAACTAGGCCACGATTGTACTTGGATAGACCTTGACGTGGACAAGATTAAAAACATGGAAGATCTTTCTGACGTCTATGGATTGGACAAGGAAACCATCGAGTATGCTCTAGATAGAAATGAACGAGCCCACATGGATTATAACCGTGAAACGGGGACGGTAACCTTCATTTATAATGTTCTTGATTTAGAAAAAGACAAAGAATATTATGAAGCGATTCCGATGACCTTTATCGTTGAAAAACAACGGTTGATCACTATCAGCAATCACAAGAATACTTATGTGATTAAACGCATGGCAACCTACCTTGAAAGCCATGAAATTATTTCCATCTACAAATTTCTTTTTGCCAGTTTAGAGATTATTAGTAATGCTTATTATCCAGTTATTGAAGAGATGGATAAAAGTAAGGATGAAATCAGTGCACTTCTTCGTCAAAAAACAACTAAAAAAAATCTTTTTGCCCTCTCTGACTTGGAAACTGGTATGGTTTACCTGACAGCAGCTGCCAAACAAAATCGTCTCCTCTTGGAACATATCCAAGGGCATGCTCTTTATCGCAATCTTAATGAGGTAGAAAGAGAGCAGTTTGACGATGCCATGATTGAAGCGCATCAGTTGGTTTCTATGACAGACTTGATTTCTCAAGTTTTGCAACAACTCTCAGCCTCTTACAATAACATCCTAAATAATAATTTGAATGATAATTTGACAACTTTGACAATTATTTCAGTCTTGCTGGCTATCCTTGCGGTTATTACAGGGTTCTTCGGAATGAATGTCCCTTTACCGTTTACAGATGAACCGAATGCTTGGATTTATATTTTGATAGCTAGTCTCATTTTATGGGCAGTCTTAGCCCAATGTTTAAAGAAAATTGCTAGAAATTAAAAAGAAAAGGAGCCAGAATGGCAATTGAAAACTATATGCCAGATTTTGCTGTGGAAGCGGTCTATGATCTGACAGTCCCAAGCCTGCAGGCGCAGGGGATCAAGGCTGTTTTGGTCGATTTGGATAATACCCTCATTGCTTGGAACAACCCTGATGGGACGCCAGAGATGAAGCAATGGCTACATGACCTTCGTGACGCAGGTATTCGTGTCATCGTGGTCTCAAATAACACCAAAAAACGAGTTCAACGTGCAGTTGAGAAATTTGGAATTGATTACGTTTATTGGGCCTTGAAGCCTTTCACATTTGGGATTGACCGTGCCATGAAGGAATTTCACTATGAGAAAAATGAAGTGGTCATGGTCGGCGACCAACTCATGACGGATATTCGTGCAGCGCACCGTGCAGGTATTCGCTCGATCTTAGTCAAACCCTTGGTCCAACACGACTCCATCAAAACGCAGATTAACCGAGCTCGTGAGCGCCGTGTTATGCGAAAAATCACTGAAAAGTACGGACCAATTACATATAAAAAAGGAATCTAACTATGGAAGAAATTCTCTGTATTGGTTGTGGAGCAACCATTCAGACGACAGACAAGGCTGGTCTTGGTTTCACTCCCCAGTCGGCACTTGAAAAAGGCTTGGAGACTGGCGAAGTCTATTGCCAACGCTGTTTCCGTCTCCGTCATTACAATGAAATCACAGATGTCCAGTTGACGGACGATGATTTCCTCAAACTCTTGCACGAGGTGGGAGACAGTGATGCCTTGGTAGTCAATGTCATTGATATCTTTGACTTTAATGGCTCTGTTATCCCAGGCTTGCCACGCTTTGTATCGGGAAATGATGTCCTCTTAGTTGGAAATAAAAAAGATATCCTGCCCAAGTCAGTTAAACCGGGTAAGATCAGCCAGTGGCTGATGGAGCGTGCCCATGAAGAAGGTCTTCGCCCTGTGGATGTTGTCCTGACTTCAGCCCAAAACAAGCATGCCATTAAAGAAGTCATCGACAAGATTGAACACTACCGTAAGGGCCGCGATGTCTATGTAGTTGGGGTAACCAACGTTGGAAAGTCAACTCTCATCAACGCTATTATCCAAGAAATCACGGGTGACCAGAATGTCATCACGACTTCACGCTTTCCAGGGACAACCTTGGACAAGATTGAGATTCCACTTGATGATGGATCTTATATCTACGATACACCGGGGATTATCCACCGACACCAGATGGCCCACTACTTGACGGCAAAAAACCTCAAGTATGTCAGCCCTAAAAAGGAAATCAAGCCCAAAACCTATCAGCTTAATCCTGAACAAACCCTGTTTTTAGGTGGTTTGGGACGCTTTGACTTCATTGCAGGAGAAAAGCAAGGATTTATAGCTTTCTTTGACAATGAACTCAAACTCCATCGTACTAAGCTTGAAGGCGCTAGTGCCTTTTATGACAAACACCTTGGAACCCTTTTGACACCACCAAATAGCAAGGAAAAAGAAGATTTCCCAAAACTAGTCCAACATGTCTTTACCATCAAGGACAAAACCGACCTAGTCATTTCAGGCCTAGGCTGGATCCGCGTAACAGGCACCGCCAAAGTCGCCGTCTGGGCACCAGAAGGCGTCGCCGTCGTCACACGAAAAGCAATCATTTAAAATAAAATCACTGAGCGAACAAAGTGAGCTCATAAAAAGATAGTTATTGCCGTGGTGTGATTGCCAATCGTTAGATTGGCAAGGGGCACACTTGAGACCAAGGCTCAATTGTGAGGTCAGGAAATCCATTTTTCAAAGATGAGATCTTTGGAAAATTAGTTCCGACCGTCCCTCACCACCTAAAATAACTATCCAAAAAGGAAGAAAGAATATGTCATTAACATCAAAACAACGTGCCTTCCTCAACAGCCAGGCACATACCCTCAAACCCATCATCCAAATCGGGAAAAATGGACTCAACGACCAAATCAAAACCAGCGTTCGCCAAGCTCTTGATGCCCGTGAATTGATTAAAGTAACGCTCTTACAAAACACTGATGAAAACATCCACGAAGTAGCTGAAATCTTGGAAGAAGAAATCGGTGTAGATACTGTCCAAAAAATCGGACGCATCTTGATCTTGTTTAAGCAATCCAGCAAGAAAGAAAATCGCAAGATTTCCAAGAAAGTTAAAGAAATCTAAAACCCTACTCCAAACAACTGTTTTTACAGAGAATTAAAGGAAGACGAGCCTATGGCAATCGAATTATTGACTCCCTTTACCAAGGTAGAGTTGGAGCCAGAAATCAAGGAGAAAAAACGCAAACAAGTCGGGATTCTAGGAGGGAATTTTAATCCCGTTCACAATGCCCATCTTGTTGTGGCGGACCAAGTACGACAACAGTTAGGACTGGATCAGGTCCTGCTTATGCCCGAATACCAACCACCTCATGTAGATAAAAAGGAAACCATCCCCGAGCACCATCGACTCAAGATGCTTGAGTTGGCGATTGAGGGGATTGAAGGCTTAGCCATTGAAACAATCGAGTTAGAGCGCAAGGGCATTTCCTACACCTATGACACCATGAAGATTTTGACCGAGCAACATCCAGACACGGATTATTACTTCATTATCGGGGCTGATATGGTGGACTATCTGCCTAAATGGTACCGCATTGACGAGTTGGTCGACATGGTTCAGTTTGTGGGGGTTCAGCGTCCACGCTACAAGGCTGGGACTTCCTATCCAGTTATCTGGGTGGATGTGCCTCTCATGGACATCTCGTCCAGCATGGTGCGTGACTTCATTGCCCAAGGTCGGAAACCCAACTTTCTCCTACCTCAGCCAGTGCTAGACTATATCGAGAAGGAGGGGCTCTACTGATGGCCTATCAAGACTATATCAACTGTTCTCGCGAGGTTTTGTTGGAAAGTATGACAGAGCTTCTGCCTGAAAAACGCTTAACCCATTGCTTGGGTGTGGAACTTGCAGCCATAGAGCTTGCCCAACGCTTCGGAGTTGATGCCGAGAAAGCAGGTCTAGCAGGCCTCCTTCATGACTATGCTAAAAAGTTGTCAGATCAGGAATTTCTAGACTTGATTGACCGTTATCAGCTAGACCCTGACCTCAAAAACTGGGGCAATAATGTCTGGCATGGCATGGTTGGTATCTACAAGATTCAAGAAGATTTGGATTTGCATGATCCTGAAATCCTGCGAGCTATTGAAATCCATACGGTCGGAGCTGGTCAGATGACTGATCTTGATAAGGTTATCTACGTCGCAGACTACATTGAGCACAATCGTGCCTTTCCTGGAGTGGATGTGGCGCGTGAAATTGCTGAGCTATCGCTCAATAAGGCAGTGGCCTACGAAACAGCGCGAACTGTGGAACATTTGGCTCATCAGGGATTCCCCATCTATCCCCAAACCCTTGAAACCCATAACGCCTTTGTGCACTATTTGAAAGAGGACTAAATGAACGAAAAAGAATTACTAGAACTAGTCGTGAAAGCGGCGGATGAGAAACGTGCGGAGGATATCCTCGCACTTGATGTACAAGATTTGACCAGCGTGACGGACTACTTTGTCATCACGAGCTCGATGAATAGCCGTCAGTTGGACGCTATTGCTGATAACATTCGTGAAAAAGTAGCTCAAGCAGGCTTTAAAGGTAGCCATGTTGAAGGCGATGCAGCTGGAGGCTGGGTTTTGTTGGACCTCGGCGGTGTCGTTGTGCATATCTTCTCAGAAGAAATGCGTGCTCACTATAACCTAGAAAAACTATGGCATGAGGCGGAGTCAGTAGATATTTCAGAAGCCTTGGCCTAGAAGATGAACTCAGTTGCAGTCAACTGGGTTTATTTGCTTATTTTAGAAAAAATGGATAGAAAGGTAAAGGGCGAGTGGTGTTTGCCATTGGGGCTCTTGGTATCATGACTATGGCAACTTATGAAACCTTTGCGGCTGTTTACGATGCTGTGATGGACGATAGTTTATACGATAAATGGACGGATTTTTCCCTCCGTCATTTGCCTAAGACCAAGGAGAGAAAGAAACTCTTGGAGCTAGCTTGTGGGACAGGTATCCAGTCTGTCCGCTTTTCTCAAGCTGGCTTTGATGTGACTGGACTTGATTTAAGCGCGGATATGCTGAAAATTGCTGAGAAGAGAGCGACTTCAGCCAAGCAAAAGATTGATTTTATTGAAGGCAATATGCTAGATTTGTCCAAGGCAGGTCAATATGATTTTGTCACGTGTTACTCTGACTCTATCTGTTACATGCAGGATGAGGTGGAGGTAGGAGACGTCTTTAAAGAAGTATATAATGCGCTTAACGAAGACGGCGTTTTTATCTTTGATGTGCATTCGACCTACCAGACAGATGAAGTTTTTCCAGGCTATTCTTACCATGAAAATGCGGAAGACTTCGCCATGCTTTGGGACACCTATGAGGATGTGGCGCCTCACTCCATCGTGCATGAGTTGACTTTCTTTATCAAGGAGGCTGACGGTTCCTTTAGTCGCCACGATGAAGTGCATGAGGAGCGAACCTATGAGGTCTTGACCTATGATATTTTGCTAGAACAGGCCGGTTTCAAGTCCTTCAAGCTCTATGCGGACTTTGAGGACAAGGAGCCGACAGAGACAAGTACCCGTTGGTTTTTTGTCGCGCAGAAGTAGGAGAACATCATGACCATCACAGGTATTATCGCGGAGTTTAGTCCTTTTCATAATGGGCACAAATACTTGCTTGAGCAGGCGAAGGGACTGAAAATCGTTGCCATGTCTGGGAATTTCATGCAGCGTGGTGAGCCTGCCATTGTGGATAAGTGGACAAGGGCCCAGATGGCGCTGGAAAATGGAGCGGATCTGGTCGTGGAGTTACCCTTTTTAGTCAGTGTTCAGGCGGCAGATTTCTTTGGCCAAGGAGCTGTGGATATCTTGGTTCGCTTGGGTATTGATACTCTAGCTTTCGGGACGGAGGAAGTTCTGGATTATCAGAAAATTGCTGACCTATACACGGAGCAAGGTGCTGAGATGGAGAATTTTGTGGATAATCTGCCTGATTCTCTCTCCTATCCCCAGAAAACCCAAGCCATGTGGAAGGAATTTGCAGGTCTTGATTTTTCAGGCAATACCCCCAATCATGTCCTTGCTCTTACCTATGCCAAGGCGGTTGCTGGACGAAACATCAAACTGCATCCAATTCAGCGTCAGGGGGCAGGTTATCATTCTGTGGACAAGGATGTGGACTTTGCCTCGGCGACAGCCCTCCGTCAGCACCAGAGGGACAAAGATTTCTTAGAACGCTTTATGCCTTCTGTTACCCTCTTTGAGCAAGCCAGTAAGGTGAGCTGGGATGACTATTTTCCCATGCTCCGCTATCAAATCTTGTCAAATCCAGACCTAACCACCATCTATCAGGTCAATCAAGAAATGGCTGTGCGTATCAAGGATGCCATCAAGACAGCCCAGTCTGTTGAAGAATTGGTCGAGGCAGTTGCGACCAAGCGTTATACCAAGGCGCGTGTCAGACGCCTCTTGACCTATATCTTGGTGCAGGCTAGAGAAAGTGACTTGCCAGAAGGTATCCATGTCCTTGGCTTTACCGAAAAAGGCAGACAACATCTTAAGTCTTTGAAAGGGCAGATCCATCTAGTCAGCCGAATTGGAAAAGAACCTTGGGATACCATAACACAAAAGGCAGACCAGATTTACCAACTAGGAAATCCAAGTATAGCAGAACAGAATTTTGGCAGGGTTCCGATTAGAATAGAAACAAACTAGGTCTACTGAAAGGTAGGCTTTTTTAGAAGATTTTCGAATAAATAGATAGAAAAGAAAAATCTTGTACAAGTTCCTGACAATTTCTTTCTTTTTTTGTATAATAGTGGAAAAGAGGTAAAACGAGGTATGGTTATGGAAGCAGTTCTTTACTCAACATTCCGGAATCATTTAAAAGACTACATGAAGAAGGTAAATGATGAATTTGAGCCTTTGACGGTGGTCAATAAAAATCCAGATGAGGATATTGTAGTTCTTTCAAAGAGCGAGTGGGATAGTATTCAGGAAACCCTGAGAATCGCTCAAAATAAGGAACTTTCTGACAAGGTCTTGCGAGGAATGGCTCAAGTTCGTGCTGGAAGCACTCAGGTGCATGTGATTGAGGAGTGAGGAATGCTGCTCAAGTTTACAGAAGATGCCTGGGCGGATTATTGCTATTGGCAAAACCGAGATAAGAAAACATTAAAAAGAATCAATAAATTAATCAAGGATATTCAACGCGATCCTTTTGTAGGAATGGGGAAACCAGAACCACTCAAGTATGACTATCAAGGAGCTTGGTCGCGGCGCATTGATGCAGAAAATCGCTTGATTTATATGATAGATGGAGATAGCGTGGCTTTCTTGTCCTTCAAAGATCATTACTAAGTCTACTGGGAGGTAGGCTTTTTTGCTTCGTTTTTCATGGAAATTTAAATTTTTAAAGATTCTTAATTTTGCTTGAATATCCAAGGGAATTCTTCAAAAATCACACAAAACTCTTTAATTTGGGTTTGTGAAAATCGGTTTTTTATGATAGAATATTAAGGAATGTATGTCATTCGATAAACAAATTTAATGAGGTAAAAACATGGAAATCATGACCATTGCGATTGTTGTTTTTGCCGTCATCATTGGTTTAGTCATTGGATATGTCAGCATCTCAGCTAAGATGAAATCATCTCAAGAGGCTGCAGAGTTGATGCTTCTAAATGCTGAACAAGAAGCAACTAATTTACGAGGACAAGCTGAGCGTGAAGCGGATTTATTGCTAAATGAAGCCAAGAGCGAAAGCAAGTCTCTTAAAAAAGAAGCACTATTGGAGGCCAAAGAGGAAGCCAGAAAATACCGTGAAGAAGTGGACGCTGAATTTAAGTCAGAACGTCAGGAGCTCAAGCAAATTGAAAGTCGTTTGACGGAGAGAGCTGCGAGCCTTGACCGCAAAGACGACAATTTGACGAACAAAGAAAAAACACTTGAACAAAAAGAACAAAGTATTTCTGATAGAGCAAAAAACCTTGATGCACGTGAAGAGCAATTAGAGGAAGTCGAAAGACAAAAAGAAGCTGAACTTGAACGTATCGGTTCCCTTTCCCAAACTGAGGCTCGAGATATTATCTTGGCTCAGACAGAGGAAAACTTGACTAAGGAAATTGCTAGCCGCATTCGTGAGGCTGAGCAAGAAGTCAAGGAACGTTCAGACAAGATTGCGAAAGATATCTTGGTTCAGGCTATGCAGCGTATCGCTGGTGACTATGTAGCAGAGTCAACAAACTCAACAGTTCACCTACCAGATGATACCATGAAGGGACGCATTATCGGACGCGAAGGTCGAAATATTCGTACCTTTGAAAGTTTGACAGGGGTTGATGTCATCATCGATGATACACCGGAAGTGGTAACCTTGTCAGGATTTGATCCGATTCGTCGTGAAATTGCTCGTATGACCATGGAAATGTTGCTCAAAGATGGCCGTATCCACCCAGCTCGTATCGAGGAGTTGGTTGAGAAAAACCGTCAAGAGATTGACAATAAGATCCGTGAATACGGTGAGGCTGCTGCCTATGAGATTGGTGCGCCAAACCTCCATCCAGACTTGATGAAGATCATGGGACGCTTGCAGTTCCGTACTTCTTATGGACAAAATGTCTTGCGTCATTCGATTGAGGTTGCTAAGTTATCTGGTATCATCGCCAGTGAACTTGGTGAAAATGCAGCTCTTGCCCGTCGTGCTGGATTCCTTCACGACATCGGGAAAGCTATTGACCGCGAGGTTGAAGGTAGCCACGTTGAGATTGGTACAGAGTTGGCTCGTAAGTACAAGGAACACCCAGTTGTGGTGAATACCATTGCTAGCCACCACGGCGATGTCGAAGCCGAAAGCGTCATTGCAGTGATCGTTGCTGCAGCAGATGCCTTGAGTGCAGCGCGTCCAGGTGCTCGTAGTGAATCTCTTGAAAGCTACATCAAACGTCTCCATGATTTGGAAGAAATCGCCAATGGCTTTGAAGGAGTGCAAAATAGCTTTGCCCTTCAAGCAGGACGTGAAATCCGTATCATGGTTAATCCAGGACAAATCAAAGACGACAAAGTCACAATCTTGGCTCACAAAGTTCGTGAGAAAATTGAAAACAATCTCGATTACCCAGGAAATATCAAGGTAACCGTGATCCGCGAACTTCGTGCAGTAGATTATGCTAAATAAATAAGAAAGAGCAGTTGAAATATTACTGCTTTTTTGTTACACTAGATAGAAAGACTGTAGAAGGATAACTGACGTTATCATCAGTATCCGAGAGAAATTTCACTTTATTTCACAGACTAACTAAAGGAGACATAATGGCAGACCGAGGCTTGCTAATCGTTTTTTCTGGTCCTTCAGGAGTTGGGAAAGGAACGGTTAGAAGAGAGATTTTTGAGAGTTCTGATAATCAATTTCAATACTCTGTATCGATGACGACGCGTGCGCAACGTCCTGGTGAAGTGGACGGGGTGGACTATTTCTTCCGTACTCGTGAAGAGTTTGAAGAGCTGATCCGTCAAGGTCAGATGTTGGAATATGCAGAATATGTCGGTAACTACTATGGAACTCCGCTGACCTATGTCAATGAAACTCTGGACAAGGGAATCGATGTCTTTCTTGAGATTGAAGTTCAGGGGGCTCTTCAAGTTAAGAAAAAGGTTCCAGATGCTGTCTTTATCTTTCTAACGCCACCAGATTTGGATGAATTACAAGACCGCTTGGTAGGTCGTGGAACAGATAGTGCAGAAGTGATTGCCCAACGAATCGAAAAAGCCAAGGAAGAAATTGCCCTCATGCGTGAGTATGATTATGCTATTGTTAACGATCAGGTGCCCCTCGCTGCTGAACGTGTCAAGCGTGTGATCGAAGCAGAACACTTCCGTGTGGACCGTGTCATTGGTCACTACCAGGAGATGTTGCCAAAATCTCCAACTACTCGATAAACTATAGGAAACAGGTACAAGCAAATGATGTTAAAACCCTCTATTGATACCTTGCTAGACAAGGTACCATCAAAATATTCACTCGTAATCTTGGAAGCAAAACGTGCCCACGAACTAGAAGCAGGTGCACCAGCAACTCAAGAGTTTAAGTCTGAAAAATCAACTCTTCGCGCTTTGGAGGAAATCGAGTCTGGAAATGTAACCATTCACCCAGATCCAGAAGGAAAACGTGAAGCGGTACGTCTCCGTATCGAAGAAGAAAAACGCCGCAGAGAAGAAGAAGAAAAGAAAATCAAAGAGCAAATCGCTAAAGAAAAAGAAGATGGTGAAAAAATTTAAGGTTGGGGGGACTCAATCTTATTTTTTCTATTGCAAGAATTTACTGACAAGAAGGAGGTGAGAAGATGGCTATCGCAAAGATTATCGTGGATGTTCCCCTGATGCAGACAGACCAGCCTTATAGTTATAAGGTCCCTGAAGAATTTGTAGAGATGCTGGAAGTCGGTATGCGGGTCCATGTCCCCTTTGGTAAAGGCAATCGTTTGATACAAGGAATTGTGCTGGGTTTGGAGTCCCAATCGACTGAAGAAGTGGCTGATCAGGGCTTGAAAGAGATTGCAGAGGTGCTGGATTTTTCCCCGGTTCTCACTCAAGAGCAACTCTGGCTGGCTGAGGAGTTACGAAAGTCCGTCTTTTCTTACAAAATCTCCATTCTAAAAGCCATGTTGCCTGGATTTTTAAACTCCAGTTATGATAAGATTCTTTATCCTCTGGAAGGTCTGAGTCAGGCAGACCGAGAGCGTCTGTTTGGTTCAGAAGATTCGCTAGCCTTTTCTTCTCTAGACCTTGCCAAACAGGCAGAAATGATGCGCTTGACCAGGAAAGGTCTGCTCCGCTTAGAATACCAGGCAGTCGATCAAAAGAAGGTCAAGACCCAGTCTTGGTATGAGGTTGATGCTACTCGAATAGAGCAGATTGAGATTTCTGTGCGTGCCAAGAAAAAAGCAGAGCTGAGAGACTATCTGCTGTCTCATCCTAAGAGTGCTCCTCTGGCTAGCTTGTTAGAATCCTACTCACGCGAGCAAGTCAACTTCTTTGTGGAGCAAGGAGCTCTAACCCTAGTCCAAAAGGAAGTGCAACGCTCAGCCGCTTATTTTGAAGGCATTGAAGCAAGTATACCTTTGGAATTGAATCCAGAACAAAGACAGGCGCGTGATGCCGTTGTCAGTGCTATTGGCAGTCAACAGCCTCCATTCCTCCTTCAAGGGATTACAGGGAGTGGGAAAACAGAAGTTTACTTACAGATCATCCAAGGAGCCTTGGACAAGGGTAAGACAGCTATTTTGCTGGTACCTGAGATTTCTCTGACGCCACAAATGACGGAGCGTTTCATTGCTCGATTTGGTGAGAAAGTGGCCATTCTTCACTCAGGTCTGTCCAATGGTGAAAAGTACGACGAATGGCGCAAGGTTGAACGCGGCGAGGCCCAAGTTGTTGTTGGCGCTAGATCAGCCATCTTTGCCCCTTTGAAAAATCTAGGTGTCATGATTATCGATGAGGAACATGAAGCTAGCTACAAACAAGACAGCAATCCCCGTTATCATGCCAGAGAGGTCGCCATTCTACGGGCTCAGTACAATCAAGCGACCTTAGTCCTTGGTTCAGCGACACCGAGTTTAGAAAGCCGTGCACGGGCTGGAAAAGGTGTCTATCACCGCTTACGTCTGACCCAACGGGCCAATCCTTTAGCCACTATTCCTGAGGTTCAAGTGATTGACTTTCGGGACTATATCGGGCAGAATGAGACGTCAAACTTTACGCCTCCTTTGCTGGAAGCCATCCAAGACCGTTTGGATAAAAAAGAGCAGGTAGTCCTTATGCTCAACCGTCGGGGTTATTCTAGCTTTGTTATGTGTCGGGAGTGTGGAACGGTGGATACTTGTCCCAACTGTGACATTTCTCTGACTCTCCACATGGATACCAAGACCATGAACTGCCATTACTGTGGTTTTTCTAAGGGGATTCCTCATGTCTGTCCCAACTGTCAGAGTCGCAGTATTCGCTACTACGGGACGGGGACTCAGAAAGCCTACGATGAACTAGCAGAGCTCTTTCCTCAGGCACGCATTCTGCGGATGGATGTGGATACAACTCGCAAGAAAGGTAGTCACCAAGCTCTTCTTGACCAGTTTGGGCGAAGGGAAGCAGATATCTTGTTGGGAACTCAGATGATTGCCAAGGGCTTGGATTTTCCAAATGTGACCCTAGTCGGAGTGCTCAATGCGGATACGGCCCTAAACTTGCCTGATTTTCGTTCTTCTGAGAGAACCTTCCAGCTCTTAACTCAGGTGGCAGGCCGTGCAGGTCGTGCGGAAAAGGCTGGTCAGGTCTTGATCCAGTCTTACAATCCTGAGCACTATACCATTCGTTTTGCCAAGGATCAGGACTACGAAGGTTTTTATGCTTATGAAATGAGTATCAGGCGCCAACTCGGCTATCCGCCTTACTATTTCACTATTGGGATTACCCTCTCTCACAAGAAAGAAGAAGAGGTTGTCAAACGTGCCTATGAAGTCATGGGAATTTTGCGCTCAGGTTTATCGGAAACTAGTAAAATCCTTGGACCAACGCCAAAACCCATCGCCCGTACCCACAACCTTTATCATTACCAGATTTTGATTAAATACCGTATAGAAGACGAGCTGGGACCAACTCTAAATCAGGTCTTGGCCTTGACTCAAGAACGGGAAAATAGCGAGCTTCGTCTCAGCATTGACCATGAGCCGCAGCAATTTTTATAAGAAGGAGAAGAAATGACAAAACTAATCTTTATGGGGACTCCCGATTTTTCAGCAACAGTTTTGAAGGGGTTGTTATCAGATGACCGTTACGAGATTCTAGCTGTTGTGACTCAGCCAGACCGCGCTGTCGGCCGTAAAAAAGTAATCCAAGAAACCCCAGTTAAGCAGGCCGCCAAAGAAGCAGGCCTTCCTGTCTACCAGCCTGAAAAATTATCTGGAAGTCCAGAGATGGAAGCCATTATGAAGCTAGGAGCTGATGGGATTATCACCGCTGCTTTTGGGCAGTTTCTCCCGAGTAAACTCCTTGATAGCATGGACTTTGCGGTCAACCTTCACGCTTCTCTTCTTCCCAAACACCGTGGTGGCGCGCCTATTCATTATGCCTTGATTCAAGGGGATGAGGAAGCTGGTGTGACCATTATGGAGATGGTTAAAGAAATGGATGCAGGGGATATGATTTCTCGTCGCAGCATCCCCATCACAGATGAGGACAATGTCGGCACCTTGTTTGAAAAATTAGCAATTGTTGGTCGTGACTTGCTTTTGGACACCCTGCCTGGCTATATTGCTGGGGAGATCAAACCTGTGCCTCAGGACCCAAGTCAGGTCACTTTCTCGCCAAATATCAAGCCAGAGGAAGAAAAGTTGGACTGGAATAAGACTAACCGTCAACTCTTTAACCAAATCCGAGGGATGAATCCATGGCCTGTTGCCCATACTTTTCTCAAGGGAGACCGCTTTAAGATCTATGAAGCCCTACCTGTAGAAGGTCAGGGAGCTCCAGGCGAGATCCTCTCAATTGGCAAGAAGGAATTGATTGTCGCTACGGCAGAAGGGGCTCTGTCTCTCAAGCAAGTGCAGCCAGCTGGGAAGCCTAAGATGGACATTGCTTCCTTCCTCAACGGAGTTGGACGGACATTGACTGTAGGAGAACGATTTGGTGACTAAAGTAGAAACGGCTAGAAGTCTCGCCCTAGCGGTGCTAGAGGATGTTCTAGTCAACCAAGCATATTCGAATATCGCCTTAAATAAACACCTCAAGGGGAGTCAACTCTCGGTAGCAGATAAGGGGTTGGTGACAGAGATTGTCTACGGAACGGTAGCTCGCAAACTCACTCTGGAATGGTACCTGTCCCACTTTATCGAAGACCGGGATAAGCTGGATAACTGGCTCTATGTCCTGCTTCTCATGAGTGCCTACCAACTCCGCTATCTGGATAAAATTCCAGATCACGCAGTGGTCAATGAAGCGGTGGAACTAGCCAAAGCCCGTAAAAAAGGCAGTGAAAAACTGGTCAACGCCGTCCTTCGTCGTATTTTGCGAGAAGGCTGGCCAGATATTGACAGCATTAAGCGAAAAAATAAGCGTGATTCCATTTCCTATTCTCTCCCAGTTTGGCTCGTGTCTAAACTCAAGGAAGAATACGGCGAAGAGCGAGCGCAAGCTATTTTTGAAAGTCTCTTGGTGCGTAACAAAGCCAGCATCCGAGTGACTGACTTGAATCGAAAAGAGGAAATCAAAGCTTTGTTAGAGGCGATTGATTCCCCCTTGGCAGTTACTGGTCTGGTCAAGGAACAAGGCCACTTTGCGGGACATGATTTGTTCGCAGAAGGTGCTATAACCATCCAAGACGAGTCTAGTCAATTGGTTGCTCCGACTCTTGATCTACAAGGCGATGAGCAGGTACTGGATGCCTGTGCCGCTCCTGGCGGAAAAACAGTCCATATGGCCTCTTACCTCACATCGGGTAAGGTGACGGCTTTGGACCTTTATGATCACAAGTTGGACTTGATCCAAGAAAACGCCCAGCGTCTGGGTGTGGCAGATCGAGTGCAAACACAAAAATTGGATGCCAGAAAAGTACATGAGTTTTTTGGGAAGGATTCGTTTGATAAGATTTTAGTAGATGCCCCTTGTTCTGGAATTGGCCTCCTGCGTCGCAAACCAGATATCAAATACAATAAAGAAACGGCGGATTTCGCATCATTACAGCAAATTCAGCTGGAAATACTAGGTAGTGTTTGTCAAACCTTACGAAAAGGTGGTATAATAACGTATAGTACCTGCACTATCGTCTCAGAGGAAAACTTTTACGTCGTTGAGGCATTTTTAGAAAGTCACCCCGAGTTTGAGCAGGTTAAACTAGAACACGAATGCAAGGATATTTTGAAGGACGGCTGTATCTTAATTACTCCTGAATTGTACGGAAGTGATGGATTCTTTATCAGCCAATTCCGCAAGATGTCTGATTAGGAAGGAACTGACACAATGGAAATAGCATTATTAACAGATGTTGGTCAGAAACGAACAAATAACCAAGACTATGTCAATCACTTTGTCAACCGAGCAGGACGCACCATGATCCTCTTGGCTGATGGGATGGGAGGACACCGTGCAGGCAATATCGCTAGTGAGATGGCGGTAACAGACCTGGGCGTGGCTTGGGTTGATACCCAAATCGACACCGTCAATGAGGTCCGTGAATGGTTTGCCCACTATCTGGAACTTGAAAATCAAAAAATTCATCAGATGGGGAAAGACGAAGCCTATAAGGGGATGGGAACAACGCTTGAAGCAGTAGCCATTATTGGAAATCAAGCTATTTATGCACATATCGGTGATTCTCGTATCGGTTTGATCCGTGGTGAAGATTATCGCCAGCTCACAAGTGATCATTCTTTGGTTAATGCTCTGCTAAAGGCTGGCCAGCTAACTCCAGAGGAGGCAGAAATTCATCCGCAGAAAAATATCATTACCCAATCCATTGGGCAAAAAGATGAAATTCAACCAGATTTTGGCATGGTTAGCCTAGAGTCAGGAGACTACCTCTTGCTCAACAGTGACGGCTTGACCAATATGATCTCAGGAAGCGATATCTACGATATTGTAACGAGTGATATTTCCTTGGCAGACAAGGCGGCAACTTTGATTCGTTTTGCAAACAATGCAGGAGGCTTAGACAATATCACGGTTGCCCTTGTTCACATGAATGAGGAGGAAGTAGAATGATCCAGATCGGCAAGATTTTTGCCGGACGATATCGGATTATCAAACAGATTGGTCGAGGAGGCATGGCGGATGTTTACTTGGCCAAGGATTTGATCCTAGACGGGGAAGAAGTGGCGGTTAAGGTCCTGAGGACTAACTATCAGACAGATCCGATTGCTGTGGCACGTTTTCAACGTGAAGCGAGAGCCATGGCGGATCTGGATCATCCCCATATCGTTCGAATAACAGATATCGGTGAGGAAGACGGTCAGCAGTATCTAGCTATGGAGTATGTGGCAGGGCTTGACCTCAAACGTTATATTAAAGAACACTCTCCTCTCTCAAACGAAGAAGCCGTCCGTATTATGGGACAGATTCTCTTGGCGATGCGTCTGGCGCATACGAGAGGAATTATCCACCGAGATTTGAAACCTCAAAATATCCTATTGACACCAGATGGAACTGCCAAAGTTACAGACTTTGGGATTGCCGTGGCTTTTGCAGAGACCAGTCTGACACAGACCAACTCCATGCTCGGTTCAGTCCACTATCTCTCACCTGAGCAGGCCCGCGGTTCCAAGGCAACTGTGCAGAGTGACATCTATGCTATGGGGATTATTTTCTATGAAATGTTGACTGGACATATCCCTTATGATGGGGATAGTGCAGTGACTATTGCCCTCCAGCATTTCCAAAAACCACTTCCCTCTGTTATTGCTGAGAATCCAGCAGTACCACAAGCTTTGGAAAATGTCGTTATCAAGGCAACGGCCAAGAAATTAACAGATCGCTATCAGTCTGTATCAGAAATGTATGTGGACTTGTCGAGTTGTTTATCTCACAATCGTAGGAGAGAACCAAAGCTAGTCTTTGATGAGGCAAGCAAGGTTGATACCAAGACCTTGCCTAAAGTTCCACAAAGCACTCTGACCTCTATTCCGAAGGCTAAGCCACAATTAGAGCGACCTCAATCAAAACAGCAGACTCAGCAGGTGGTAGATGAAGCACCGGTACTAAAACCAGCGAAAAAACGGAAGTTTAAAGCTCGCTACATGATTTTACTGGCCAGTGCCTTGCTAGTTGCAGCCTCTTTGATTTGGATCTTCTCCCGAACTCCAGCGACTATTGCTATTCCAGATGTATCGGGACAGACAGTTGCTGAAGCTAAAGAGACACTGAAGAAAGCTAATTTTGAAGTAGGTGAAGAAAAGACAGAGGCCAGCGACATAGTAGCCGAAGGTCGCGTCATTCGAACAGATCCAGAAGCTAGAAGCGGTCGAAAAGAAGGAAGTAAAGTAAATCTAATCGTTTCATCAGGTAAGCAATCCTTCCAACTAAGTAACTATGTAGGACGTAAGTCCTCGGATGTTGTCGCAGAGCTCAAAGAGAAAAAGGTTCCAGAAAATCTTATCAAGATCGAGGAAGAGGAATCTAGCGAAAGCGATCCAGGAACAGTCATTAGGCAAACCCCAGCTGCAGGAAGCACTTACGACCTAACAAAGGCAACAAGTATTGTATTGACAGTTGCTAAGAAGGTGACCAGCGTTTCGATGCCAAGTTACATTGGTTCAAGTCTCGAATTTACTAAGAACAATTTGACTCAGATTGTTGGTGTAAAAGAGGCCAATATCGAAGTTGTGGAAGTATCAACTGCTCCTGAAGGAACTACTGCAGGAACAGTTGTTAGTCAGGACCCTAAACCTGGAGAAAAGGTAGATCTCAATAAAACACGTGTTAAGATTTCGATTTATAAACCAAAACCAGCTCCTTCATCGTCCTCATCATCAAGTTCATCCCAACGTGAGAATCAAGGAACAGATACAACACCAACACAGGGAAACCACCAAGGTAATAACCCGTCCACTAATCCATCAAGCGGAGAGAGAACACAAGTTACGACACAAGACTAGATGAATCTTTGTCATGATTTCATGACAAAGATTTTTTTTAACAAGATTTTGTGATAAAATATAGGGAGTAGAAAAAAGGAGGAGAGAATGGACGAATCGAGAGAGTTGAATGCCGTCATTGATGTCATTATGTTAGCTGGAACCATTCTCTTGAAAAGTGGTTCAGAGATTCATCGGGTTGAGGATACCATGATTCGCATTGCCCATTCACAAGGGATTATGGATTGCAATGTACTTGCTATGCCCGCTGCTATTTTCTTTTCGATTGAAAACACTAATATTTCTCGGATGAAGCGGGTGACGTCATCCTCTTATAACATCGAAAAAGTTTGTGATGTCAACCAAGTATCACGAGAACTTGTTGGAGGGCAGATTGATCTCTCGACAGCCTTTAAAAAGCTCAAAGAAATCGGCAATCAAGCCCTTCCTTATAGCAAGCTCCAAGTGACTGTAGCAGCGACCCTCAGTGCCCCTTTCTTCTCGATTATGTTTGGAGGCAATGTTTATGACGCTTTTGGTGCGGCTATTGCGACTTTATTTGGATTTGCCTTCTCTCTCTATGTAGAGAAGTTTGTTCGCATTCCTTTTGTAACGGCCTTTGCGGGTGCCTTTGTTTTCGGATTGATCGCCCAGTTCTGGGCCCGCTATACAGGATTTCCTTCGACGGCAGACCTGATTATAGCAGGAGCGGTCATGCCCTTTGTTCCAGGGATTGCTCTGACAAATGCGGTACGGGATATCATGACCAACCATATCAACTCTGGTATGAGCAAGATGTTTGAATCTCTGCTCATTACCCTTGCTTTAGGGGCAGGCACCTCTGTCGCCCTAGTTTTGATGACATAAGATGACTCTAACAAGTATTTTGCTCCAAGCAGTGGCGAGTTTGCTCGCCATTATCACCTTTCTAATCGTACTGAATGTTCAACGCTCCATGCTCCTACCTGGTGGTGTTTTGGGAATGGGCGTTTGGCTCCTCTATCTCGTGCTCAAAGAACCAACCAATGTTATTGTCGCGACATTTATCGCAGCAGTAATTGGTTCTTGCATCAGTCAGATTTTAAGTATTGTCTATAAGACACCAGCGGTGGTCTTTGTCTTGGCCATTCTTGCCCCCTTGGTGCCGGGTTATTTATCCTATCGAACGACAGCTTTCTTTGTGACAGGAGATTACAGCCATGCTATTGCCAGCGCGACTTTGGTGGTTATGTTAGCTCTTGTTATTTCTATTGGAATGGCAAGTGGAACGGTAATTCTAAAGCTCTATTACTATATCCGAAAACAACGAGGAATCTCCTCTTAACTCTATCAAAGAAAAGGCTTGATTTGGTGAATCAAGTCTTTTTTCTCTCTTTTGCTCCTATTTGTGATAAAATAGAATGAAACGATTTTTTACAATGAATGAAAAAACAGAGGTAAATATGACAATCGGTATTGATAAGATTGGTTTTGCGACCAGTCAATATGTCTTGAAATTACAAGACTTAGCAGAAGCGAGGGGAGTTGACCCCGAAAAATTTAGCAAGGGCCTCTTGTTAAATGAAATTAGTATTGCGTCACTGACTGAGGACATTGTTACCTTGGCAGCTAGTGCAAGTAACTCTATTTTAACAGACAAAGAAAAAGAAGAAATCGATATGGTCATCGTGGCGACCGAGTCAGGGATTGACCAGAGTAAGGCAGCGGCAGTCTTTGTTCATGGCCTATTAGGCATTCAGCCTTTTGCCCGTAGCTTTGAAATCAAAGAAGCCTGCTATGGAGCGACAGCTGCCCTTCATTATGCCAAGTTACATGTGGAAAATTCTCCAGAGTCTAAGGTTCTGGTCATTGCCAGTGATATTGCCAAGTATGGTGTAGGAACTCCAGGTGAACCAACTCAGGGTGCTGGAAGTGTGGCGATGTTGATCACCCAAAATCCGCGCATCATGGCCTTTAACAATGATAATGTTGCTCAAACTCGTGACATCATGGATTTCTGGCGTCCGAACTACTCAAGCACTCCTTATGTAAACGGCATGTACTCGACCCAACAGTATCTTGATTGCTTGACAACGACTTGGGATGAATACAAGAAACGCTATGATTGGACGATGGATGACTTTGCGGCTATCTGTTTCCACTTACCTTATCCTAAGTTGGCTCTAAAAGGCTTGCGTAAGATGATGGACAAAACTTTGTCTAAAGAAAAACAGGATAGTTTGCAAGAAAACTTTGATAAGTCCATTCTCTACAGTCAGATGATTGGGAATATCTACACAGGTTCCCTCTTCCTCGGCCTCCTTTCTCTTTTGGAAAATGCAGAGACTTTGAAGGCTGGAGATAAAATTGCCCTCTACAGTTACGGAAGTGGAGCTGTTTCAGAGTTCTTTAGTGGTGAATTGGTCGAAGGCTATGAGACTTACCTTGATAAGGAGCGCTTGAGCAGACTCAAGCAACGTACAGCATTGTCCGTTGCAGACTATGAAAAAGTCTTCTTCGAAGAATTGCAGTTGGATGAGTCTGGCTCAGCCCAATTTGCAGGTTTTGAAAATCAAGACTATGCCTTGGTTGAAATTATCGACCACCAACGCCGTTATAGCAAGGTTGAAAAATAATGAAGATAAGTTGGAATGGATTTTCTAAAAAATCATACCATGAGCGCCTTGAGTTGTTACAAGCTCAGGCGCTCCTTAGTCCTGAAAAGCAAACGAGTCTCGAGCAGGATGAACAAGTCAGCTTGGCAGTTGCAGACCAGCTGAGTGAGAATGTAGTGGGAACTTTTTCTCTGCCTTATTCCATCATTCCAGAGCTTTTGGTGAACGGTCAGGACTACACAGTTCCCTATGTGACAGAAGAACCGTCTGTGGTTGCTGCGGCCAGCTATGCCAGCAAAATCATCAAGCGGTCAGGTGGCTTTACTGCTCAAGTACATGAGCGCCAGATGATCGGTCAAGTAGCACTTTATCAAGTTGCTGATCCTGAACAAGCGCAAGAGAAGATTGCCAGCAAGAAAGCCGAGCTCTTGGAACTTGCCAATCAAGCCTATCCTTCTATCGTCAAACGTGGTGGCGGGGCGCGTGATTTACATGTAGAGCAGATCAAAGACGAAACAGACTTTCTCGTTGTTTATCTCCATGTCGATACTCAGGAAGCCATGGGAGCCAATATGCTCAACACCATGCTGGAAGCCTTGAAACCAGTCTTAGAAGAACTCAGTCAAGGACAGAGTCTTATGGGAATTTTGTCCAACTACGCGACCGATTCTCTGGTGACTGCAAACTGTCGTATCGCCTTTCGCTACTTGAGCCCTCAAAGGGACCAAGGACGAGAAATTGCGGAGAAAATAGCTTTGGCTAGCCAGTTTGCGCAGGCTGATCCTTACCGAGCAGCTACTCACAATAAAGGGATTTTTAACGGTATTGATGCGATTTTAATCGCCACGGGTAATGACTGGCGTGCCATCGAAGCCGGGGCCCATGCCTTTGCCAGTCGAGATGGACGCTATCAAGGTCTTAGTCAATGGACACTGGACATGGAAAGAGAAGAATTGGTGGGCCAGATGACACTCCCTATGCCTGTAGCGACCAAGGGTGGCTCTATCGGTCTCAACCCACGTGTGGCTCTTAGTCACGAACTATTGGGAAATCCTTCTGCCAAGGAATTGGCTCAGATTATCGTGTCCATCGGTCTTGCCCAAAACTTTGCGGCCCTCAAAGCCTTGGTCAGTACGGGCATCCAGCAAGGCCACATGAAATTACAGGCCAAATCCCTAGCTCTCTTAGCTGGTGCTAGTGAGTCCGAGGTTGCTCCCCTCGTTGAGCGCCTCATCGCAGATAAAACCTTTAACTTAGAGACAGCCCAGCGCTATCTCGAAAACTTAAGATCATAAAAAACTCAGACGAATTCGTCTGAGTTTTTTGTACTTAAATACTTTTTCCAGGTAATAGGGTGACGGGTAAGAAGTAACCAGTTGTCGCGACCTCTTTGCCTTCAATCTTCTGTAAGAGAAGATCGACAGTGAGTTGGGCAATCTCTTTCATAGGTTGCTTAATCGTTGTCAAATGAGGATAGTAGTTCTCGATAAAATAAGTCCCATCATAGCCGATGACCCTGAGCTCATCAGGAACAGAGATACCTAGCTCTTGAGCAATTTTGATAACCAGAATGGCTGTCAAATCATCCGAAGCAAAGATGGCATCTGGTTTCTGATGGGTCAAGATATTCTTGATTTCCATTTCTTTTCGGACAGGTGAAAAGTCACTCGAAACATTGATAATAGGTGCTTTTGGGAGTACGGATGCAAAGCCAGCGTGGCGCAGTCCAGTCGGTGAGTTCGAGTTGTCATTTCCTGTAATCATGATGATAGACTGGGCGCCTGTCTTGACCAAGGTTTGGGCTGCGAGAACCCCGCCACCGTAGTTATCAGAGGAGACGACAGGGATGTCTGGTGATAGATTTCGGTCAAAGGAAATAATCGGTGCTGTCACACGATTGTAGTCTTCGATTCCCAAGTTATGACTTCCCGAAATGATACCATCGACCTGATTGGCCTCCAGCATTTCAATGTACTCTCGTTCTTTTTCAGAGTCGTGTTCGCTGTTACAGATGATGGTCTTGTAGCCATTTTTGAAGAGTTGGTGTTCCAACTTGTCAATTAACTCCGCATAAAAGACATGACTGATGTTTGGAAAAATAAGTCCAATCAACTTGGCAGATTTTCCTTGGAGACTACGAGCCAGGTTGTTGGGTTTATAGCCCAATTCTCGCATGGCTTCATTAACCTTTTGAATGGTTTTCTCAGATAGATAACCCTTTTTATTGATGACTCGTGAGACGGTAGTGGGGCTGACGCCTGCAAGTTTTGCGACATCAGTTAGTTTTGCGACCATAATCTAATTCATAGTAAGTTCCAGTTGGGTTTCCAGACTTGATGAGGATACCATTTTGGTCCGCATGAGGGAAGACACGACCAGAAAATACTTTTTCTCCTTTATTGATGAAAATTTCAAAGACCGACTTGTCGATGAAGATAGTGGCAGTAGTAGCTTGGTTATTGAGAGGGCAAGAACGAGTCGTACCAAATTCTTGGGCGTACTGTTGACCAGCCTGACTACGATCCACTGTCACCTGTCCATTGACAAGGTCAAAGTTGATTGAAAGCCCCTTGCCTTCTTTATCAGCGAGCAAGACAATCTCGCTTTGGCTATTGGCTTCTAAGTTGAGCTCGAGTTCATAGGTGTTATTGGTTTGAGTACGATTTGAGAAGACCTCTTCAGAAGAACGAAGTTCTTTGACGGCTGCGACAGGGTATTGGTAGAGTTTGCCATCTTTGATAGTGAGTTCTTTGACCAATGAGAAGGTTCCTTGGTGGTCAAAACAGTCAGATGGGTAAGAAACATCTGGTAACCCAAGCCAACTTACTGCTAGTGCACGTCCATCTGGAGCGTTGAAGGCTTGTGTTGCATAGGCTTCAAAGCCATAGTCTAGATTTTGCAATGGAGACACATCTACCATTTTGGCATTTTCAGGATCAAAGGAAGCCCCGATTTTGTACATGTTTGGATAGATATTATCATAGTCTAGAACACTCTTATCCAATCCTTGTGGGCAGTAGAGAAGGACAGGTTGCTCCCCTACAAAGACCAGATTTGGGCATTCCATCATGTAGGCAGTGCGGTCGTTAGCAAAGTCAAGGTCGCCAACTGCTTGCCAGTTTGTATAGTCATTGTCCACAGCCTTGTAGAGACGGACGAAGCCTTTTTTCTCCAAGTCCTGTCCACCGACGATGGCATAATATTGCCCCTTAAAGTTAAAAATTTGCGGATCGCGGAAGTGGTCAGTAGAGTCTGCTGGCTGGTCAATCAAGATCTTGTCAATCTTTGTAATCTTGCCACCCTTATCCATCAGTGCACCAATCTGGTAAGGGTGACGGATCCAGTTTTCATCACGGACATTTCCAGTATAAAATAGGAACAACTGATCGCCAAACTGCATGGCAGAACCAGAATAAGCACCGTGGCTATCCAATGGAGTATCTGGCAAAACTTTGACTCCAGTTTCTGTAAAGCGCACTAAATCATCACTTTCAAGCTGCACCCAAGACTTCAATCCATGGGCTGCGCCAAAGGGGAAGTTCTGGTAAAAGAGAATCCATTTGCCATCAAAATAAGAAAAGCCATTTGGATCATTGAGAAGCCCCATTTTAGGCTCAACATGGTAACGAGTATGCCAAGGAGATTGTGCCATCTTTTCCTTGATTTGCTTGATTTCATCATTAGACCAGTCTTCATAGCGTCTGTAACGGCGCTCAGTTGTCCATTCCATTTTATCTTTCCTCCATAAGTTCTATTCTATTATTAATAGTAAACGTTTTCGGCAAAAAAAGCAAGTCTTTTATGTTAAAAAAGAGAAAAATATATCAAACGATTGCCATAAATCAAGTAAAGGAAATCTGGCAAATTTTCACGAAAAAATGAAAGAAAATGTAAATAAAAGTCTTGATTCTTCAAGTATAAAGATATTTTTTTGAGAAAAAAGAGAATAACCCTCAAAAACGAGCAAAAATAATCAGAGAAAAAAGAAAGGGTTTAAAAATTTCTGCAAAACGCTTGACATATTTTAGAAACGTGATAAAATAATAGTCGTAGGGCGAATAAAATCGCTTTCAAACAAGAACAAAATTTTTATAAGGAGATTTTTGCAAATGAACAATCAGGATATTGCAAAAAAAGTCATCGAAGCCCTTGGCGGACGTGAAAATGTCAACAGTGTTGCCCACTGTGCGACTCGTCTACGTGTCATGGTCAAAGATGAAGGGAAAATCAATAAGGAAGTGATTGAGAACTTGGATAAAGTTCAAGGAGCTTTCTTTAACTCAGGCCAATACCAAATCATCTTTGGGACTGGTACAGTAAACAAGATGTACGACGAAGTGGTTGCACTTGGTTTGCCAACATCTTCTAAAGAAGACATGAAAGCAGAAGCTGCTAAACAAGGGAACTGGTTCCAACGTGCTATCCGTACTTTCGGGGACGTCTTTGTACCAATCATCCCAGTTATCGTGGCGACAGGTCTCTTCATGGGTGTTCGTGGTCTCTTGAATGCCCTCGGAATGACACTTCCAGAAGATGTTACTATTTACAGCCAAATCCTCACAGATACAGCCTTCATCATCTTGCCAGGTTTGGTTGTATGGTCAACCTTCCGCGTATTCGGTGGAAATCCAGCCGTTGGTATCGTCCTCGGTATGATGCTGGTTTCTGGTTCGCTTCCAAACGCCTGGGCAGTAGCATCAGGTGGTGAAGTAACAGCTATGAACTTCTTTGGCTTCATTCCTGTTGTTGGTTTGCAAGGTTCCGTTCTTCCAGCCTTCATCATTGGGGTGGTCGGAGCTAAGTTTGAAAAAGCTCTCCGCAAAGTGGTTCCAGATGTCTTGGATCTCTTGGTGACACCATTCGTGACACTTTTGGTTATGTCTATCCTTGGACTCTTTGTCATCGGACCAGTCTTCCACGTTGTTGAAAACTACATCCTTCTCGGAACAAAAGCGATTCTTGGTTTGCCATTTGGTCTCGGTGGTTTGGTCATCGGTGGGGTTCACCAATTGATCGTCGTATCAGGTGTGCACCACATCTTCAACTTGCTTGAAGTGCAATTGCTTGCTGCTGACCATGTCAATCCATTCAACGCTATCATCACTGCAGCAATGACAGCTCAAGGGGCTGCAACTGTTGCCGTTGGTGTCAAAACAAAAAATCCTAAACTGAAAACACTTGCTTTCCCAGCTGCTCTTTCTGCCTTCCTCGGTATTACAGAGCCTGCTATCTTCGGGGTAAACTTGCGCTTCCGTAAACCATTCTTCCTTTCATTGATCGCTGGTGCTATCGGTGGTGGATTGGCATCTATCCTTGGTCTTGCTGGTACTGGTAATGGTATCACCATCATCCCTGGTACAATGCTTTACGTTGGGAATGGTCAATTGCTCCAATACCTTCTTATGGTAGCTGTATCATTCGTTCTTGGCTTTGCCCTTACCTACATGTTTGGTTACGAGGACGAAGAAGAAGTTGCTAGTGAAGTGGCGACAGAACGCTTGGTTCAAGAAGAAACAACTGGTAACATTCCACTAGCTCCTCAAAACGAAACAATCCAAACCCCTATCGTTGGTGACGTGGTTGCTCTTGAGAATGTCAATGACCCAGTCTTTTCAAGTGGTGCAATGGGACAAGGGATCGCTGTAAAACCAAGCCAAGGCGTGGTTTACGCACCAGCTGATGCCGAAGTATCGATCGCATTTCCAACAGGTCACGCCTTTGGTTTGAAGACAGCCAATGGAGCTGAAATCTTGATCCACGTTGGTATTGACACTGTATCTATGAACGGTGAAGGCTTTGAAGCAAAAGTTGCTCAAGGCGACAAGGTCAAAGCAGGTGACGTTCTTGGAACCTTTGACTCAAACAAAATCGCTGCCGCAGGTCTTGACGACACAACAATGGTTATCGTTACCAATACAGCTGACTATGCTTCTGTGACACCAGTCGCAAGTGGTTCAGTTGTCAAGGGCGACGCGATCATCGAAGTGAAAGCCTAATCCTCTTCAAAAATCAAATCTAAAAACAAAACGAACAAATGACATGTTTGTTCGTTTTTGCTTGAATGGTAAGATTTACAGAGGAAAATCTAAAAAATAGAGAAATGTAGACTTTCGAAATATGCTATAATAGAGAAAATAAAGATAAGAGGTTTATCATGACAAAATTATACGGAAGTTTAGAAGCAGGCGGTACAAAGTTTGTCTGTGCTGTCGGAGATGAAAATTTTAACATTGTAGAAAAAACACAATTTCCTACAACAACTCCTATCGAGACTATCGATAAAACCATCGAGTTCTTTTCAAAATTCGATAATCTTGCAGGTCTTGCTGTCGGATCGTTTGGCCCTATCGATATCGACAAAAATTCAAAAACCTATGGCTTTATCACAACGACTCCAAAACCTCACTGGGCAAATGTAGATCTACTTGGTGCCCTTCGTCGCGCCCTAAATGTACCCATGTATTTCACCACAGACGTAAACAGCTCTGCCTATGGTGAAGTGGTTGCTCGTAACAATGCTGGCGGCCGTATCGAAAACTTGGTTTACTACACAATCGGTACAGGTATCGGTGCAGGTGTTATCCAACGTGGCGAGTTTATCGGTGGTGTAGGTCACCCTGAAATGGGTCACTACTATGTAGCCAAACACCCAATGGACGAGGAGAAGGAATTCAACGGTGTTTGTCCTTTCCACAAGGGCTGTTTGGAAGGCTTTGCGGCTGGACCAAGTTTGGAAGCTCGTACAGGTATTCGTGGTGAAAACATCGAACTCAACAACTCTGTCTGGGATGTTCAAGCCTACTATATCGCTCAAGCTGCGGTCAACGCAACAGTGACTTTTCGTCCAGATGTGATCGTCTTTGGTGGTGGGGTTATGGCCCAACAACACATGCTGGACCGAGTGCGTGAGAAATTTACTGCTCTTCTCAATGGCTACCTACCAGTACCAGATGTGCGTGACTACATTGTCACTCCAGCAGTCGCAGGCAATGGTTCTGCCACACTTGGGAACTTTGTCCTTGCTAAGAGTGTCGCAAAATAAAACAAAGAAAATATCCGCTTGGGCAACCAAACGGATGTTTTGTTTGAAGACAATTTTTTTGAGCCTTTCCTTAAGTGATTATGGACGGTAGCGACTTTCTTCGAAATTCCATATCGAAACTTTGAGCCTACTGTCTCAAAGTTTCCCAACACCTGAAACCATGAGATTTCAGGTGTTTTTATCACGGCGGAAAGGCTAGGTTAGTCCTCGATTCACTATCGAAAAGTTGGCATGATTTCCATACCAAAGTATATTTAGTATCAGGCTATTTTCTATTATCAAAACATCTGCCAGAAGAAATCAATAATATAGGTCAAACCATAAGTATAAACCACTAGGGTAAAGGGCTTGGTCAGAATGATGATAATCATATAGCGCTTGAAGGTCATCTTGGTCAGGGCAGCCAGCATACAGAGAAAGTCAGCTGGACTGACAGGCCAGATCATCATAAAGATAAAGAACCGCTCGAAACGATTGCCCTTATCTAGCCAACCGATATACTTGTCATAGGTGCGCTTGCTGACGACGGACTGGACAAAGGCAGCTCCATAGAGACGCACCAGGTAAAAGATAATAGCACAGCCAATCACGATGCCGATATAGTTATAGATGGTTCCGATGATGTGGCCGTAAATAAAGACCCCAGCCACTGAGGTCAAAGCTCCCGGAATGATCGGAACGACGGTTTGTAGGATCTGTAAAAAGATAAAGAGTGGTGGCCCCCAAACCCCAGCTTGCTGGATAAAGGCTGATAGGGTTTCCTTGGACTGTAAAACACCTGCTTGATAGGCCCAAATACAGAAAATCAAGGTGCCGACTCCCCCGACGATAGATGAGATATTGATGACTTGCTGTAGAAGGGGAGAAACAGCTTTCATTTGCTTATCCTGTGACATGTAAACTCCTCATAGATAGTATGATTCTACTATACCATATTTTGATAAAAGAAGGGGGGATTTAATGATAAACATGTTATAATAAAGAAAGTAGAACTGTAGCCATCAGGTGTGGTGGCATTTTTCAGAAGAAGTCGAACCACTGACAGAAATCGTCAGCAAGATTAACGAGACAAATCAAGCAATCGAAAGCCAAACAGCTTCCCTGCTTGAAATGCTCGGTCAACTCCACGGAACCACACCAGAAGCCGATGCTGAGCTCAAAAAGTTTTTGAAAAACTTTAAAGGGTGATGGAGAAACAGTTAGATACATCTATCAGATTTGAAATCCCAGCCAAATCAACCTTTGGCTGGCTTTTATTTTTTATTTATGTTATAATTAAATTACCTAAATGGTAATTTAATATAAACAGAAAGGGATTTATGAAGCTTATCTATACAAACAAAACTGTTGAAAAGCAGTGCACAGAGCTGAGGAGAGCGAAAAAGGATTTTTCGGATAGGGTTGCTGTAAAGTTGCATCTCTTGATCAACTTTTTGGAAGCGGCGGATTCTTTGGCCAGTGTGACGGCTTTTCCTAAGTATCACTTTCACCAACTCAAGGGAAAGAGACAAGGACAGTTTGCTTTAGATATAGATGGCCGAAAGAGTTCCTATCGGTTGATTGTAGAATTTCGTGAGAAGGATCTAGAAAAGACATTTACTAGTCCCGTTGAAATCGAAATTCTAAAAATAGAGGAGGTCAGCAATCACTATGAGTAATAAAATTGTTGAATACAAAGACCTGATTGCTTTTCATCCAGGTCAGTATGTTGGAGAGTTGATTGAAGATTATAACGTAACGCAGAAAGAATTTGCGGAGCGTTTGGGAGTTTCGGCAAAGACTGTCAGCAAGCTTGTCAATGCTGAGGAGTCCATTAGTAAGGAAACGGCTCATAAATTAGCCAAGCTAAGTGGAGTTTCTATGCAAACCTGGCTCAATCTTCAGAATGCTTATGATGTAAAAGTTGCAGAGATTGTAGAACAAAAAGAGCTAGAAGAAGGTGGCGAGAAAGAAATCTGTGAGATGATTGATTTCAAGTATTTTAAGGCAGAAGGCTACGTGCCAGACAAACGCTATAACTTGAAGGAAAAGATTATCGAGCTTCGCAAGATTCTAGGTGTAGCAAGTTTAGAAAACCTTACCTCTTTTAACCATATAGTCAGCTATCGGAATACACGTGAGTTCACGACTAAAAGTATAGTAAACTCTAATATCATGCTGGAGTTGGCATCTAAAAAAGCGCGTGATGTAACAACTACCAAGCTCAATCGCAAAAAGTTAGAGAAAAGCTTGCCTGCCTTGAGAAAGTTGACGAGACAAAATCCGGAAGTTTTTCCTCAACACTTGTATGATATCTTGCTAGACTGTGGTGTTGTCCTAGTCGGTCTACCTGCTTTGCCAAATGCCAATTTGAATGGAGCGACTAAAAAGTTCAGTAATGGTAGTGCCTTGCTTTTACTGACGGATCGAAATAAAGCGTCAGACATTTTCTGGTTCTCACTATTTCATGAGATTGGACACATTCTGGAGAATGATTTTTCATCTGATGAAAGAAACAGTGAGTCCTATCTTCGTTCTGAGGAACAGGCAGACCAGTTTGCAAAAGACTTCTTGATTAGACCAGAAGATTATCAAGCTTTTGTCAAAAAAGGAAACTTTGATAAGACGGATATCATATGTTTTGCGGAGGAAATCGATATTCATCCTAGCGTTGTTTTAGGCAGATTACAAAATGAGGGTATTCTAGAGTTTGACCGTTTCAGAGAACTAAAAGAGAATTATTACTTTGTTTCTTGAATCTATGGAAATTTGTAGAAGATGAAAAAAGCTTCATACGGTTAGTAATTATAGCTTCTTTATTCACTCATAATTCGCTCATTTTTAAGATACAACTTTGTTTCCATATTTCCTGGAAACTGATAAAAAGCAAGGAGAAACATGGAACAAATTAACCAAAAATCCCAGTGCCAACAACTCTGGGCTAGAAACAAATACCTCGTTTTGAGCAATTCCAGCAATATTTACAATGAGATTCGCCAGTATCTCAAGAATGAAGTGGTGGAGGTCAACCATGTTCAAAAACTGATTGACCGTGCCTGTCAAATCCCAGAACACAGAGGTCAGGTTTGCAATGCCTTTCAGCATATTTGGGGCTATTTTAAAAAGAAAGCGACTGATGCTGAGCGCAAAGACTATATGCTCCTGCTGGATCGCTACCGCTTTGGTCAGGCTTCTAAGGAAGACTTGATTTCTAAGACTCGAGAGTTGCTGGAACGCTATCCCAATACCTACTTGCAACATTCGACTTTACTGAAAGGAGACTCCCATGAGACTTTGGCATGAGGATTTGATTTCACAACTTCCTCGTCCTCAGCTCCTAGGGCAACACCGAGAGTGCTGCGCCCTGCGTGGCAATGGTTGGGGCAAAAAACATGCGACTGTGGACTATGTCTTTACTCACTCGCCCTATCATCTCTATGCTTATCATCGCTTGATCATGAAGGAGATGGCTGACCGTGGCTACAATGTCAGTCCAGAGTGGCTGGATAAGAACTACCGAGGCAAAATTTGTCCAGCTTATGAAGACTTGCCTGAGGAGAACCTAGGTAATCCCGTCTATAGTGAGCATGACGCAGAATACTATGAGGAGTGTCTGGCTAATCTCCGAGAGAAGGGGATAGAGTTATAGTCTTTTCTAATAGCATGCCATAGTCACTTATAAGAATCGTCAATAGCTCGTTTGAGCATTCCAACTAAAATACAGCCATAAAACAAGCTATACAAAGGATTTGAGACACTGGTCTCAAGTCTTTTTCTTTTGTTCAAAAAAGCGATATAGTTTTAAACTATATCAAAGCCTAATTATTTACAATTATACAGACAGTTTCTTTTCTGTTAAGATAGTTTCAACAACAAATTTTGGAGGACACATCATGTCAACTACAATCATCGGTTTCCCTCGTTTGGGCGAATTCCGCGAATTGAAATTTACAACTGAAAAATACTTTAGAAAAGAAATCTCAGAAGAAGAACTCTTGGCAGCAGCAAAAGAATTGCGCGCGAAACACTGGAACATTGTCAAAGAAAAAGGCATCACTGAAATCCCATCAAATGACTTTTCTCATTATGACAACTTCCTCGATGCAGCTTTCCTTTTCAACGTGGTCCCTGCTTCTGTTCAAAACTTGGACTTGTCTGACCTTGAGCGCTACTTTGCTTTGGCGCGTGGGTACCAAGGAGAAAAAGGGGATGTTCGTGCCCTTCCGATGAAGAAATGGTTCAACACCAACTACCACTACATCATTCCTAAGTTTGAAAAAGACACTCAAGTCAAACTTGCAGGTCACAAGATCTTTGACGAATTCCAAGAAGCAAAAGAACTTGGATTGAACACTCGTCCAGTCCTTGTAGGTCCATTCACTTTCCTTCAATTGTCAGACTTTGAAGAAGGTGTGAAAGCAGAAGACTTCGTAGATAGCTTTGTAGCTGCTTACCAAGAAGTTTTTGCTAAATTGGCTGAACTTGGTGCAACTCGTATCCAACTCGACGAAGCGGCTCTTGTCAAAGATTTGACAGCTGAAGAAAAAGCTCTCTTCTTGAACCTCTACAACAAACTTTTGGCTGATAAAAAAGGTCTTGAAGTATTGCTTCAAACTTACTTCGGTGATGTTCGTGACGTCTACTCTGACCTTGTGAACTTGCCAGTAGATGCCATCGGTTTGGACTTCGTTGAAGGTAAGAAAACTCTTGAACTCGTTAAAGGTGGTTTCCCAGCTGACAAGACTCTTTATGCAGGGATTGTCAATGGTAAGAACATCTGGCGTAACAACTACGAAAAGAGTTTAGCTATTCTTGAGCAAATCCCAGCTGAAAACATCGTATTGACAAGCTCATGCTCACTTCTTCATGTGCCATTTACAACTGCTAACGAAGAATTTGAACCAGCTATCTTGAACCACTTTGCCTTTGCAGTTGAAAAATTGGAAGAACTTCGTGACTTGGATGCTATCCGCAATGGTCAAGGTGCAGAAGCACTTGCAGCTAACAAAGAACTCTTTGCGACTGAGCGTGTGGGTGAAAATGCAGAACTTCGTGCGCGCATCGCTGGATTGACAGACGCTGACTACACTCGTTTGCCAGCCTTTGCGGAACGTGAAGCCATCCAAGAAGAAGCTTTCAAACTTCCAGCACTTCCAACAACAACCATCGGTTCATTCCCTCAAACTAAGGAAGTCCGTGCCAAACGTTTGGCCTTCCGTAAGGGTGAATTGTCACAAGAAGAGTACGACGCTTTCCTTGCTGAAACCATCGACGAATGGATCAAATGGCAAGAAGAAGTTGGATTTGACGTGCTTGTACACGGTGAGTTCGAGCGTAACGACATGGTTGAGTACTTCGGTCAAAACTTGTCCGGTTACCTCTTCTCTAAGAATGGTTGGGTACAATCATACGGTATGCGTGGGGTGAAACCACCAATCATCTGGGGTGATGTCACTCGTCTCAACCCAATCACTGTTAAATGGTCTAGCTACGCACAAAGCCGTACTGACAAACCTGTTAAAGGTATGTTGACAGGACCGGTTACCATCCTTAACTGGTCATTCCCACGTGAAGATATCTCTATCAAGGATTCTACTCTTCAAATCGCTCTTGCGATCAAGGATGAAGTGCTTGACCTTGAAGCTGCTGGTGTGAAAATCATCCAAATCGACGAGGCTGCTCTCCGTGAGAAATTGCCACTCCGTCGTAGCGACTGGTATGAAGACTACCTTGACTGGGCTATTCCAGCCTTCCGCTTGGTACACTCTACAGTAGCGCCAGACACTCAAATCCACACTCACATGTGTTACTCAGAATTTACAGATATCATCCCAGCTATTGACAACATGGATGCGGACGTTATTTCCTTTGAAGCAAGCCGTTCAAACCTTGAAATCTTGGACGAACTCAAAGCGAAAAACTTCCAAACAGAAGTGGGACCTGGGGTTTACGATATCCACTCACCTCGTGTACCAAATGAAGGCGAAATCGACCACACTATCGAAGCTATCCTTGCTAAAGTACCAAGCAAGAAAGTTTGGATCAACCCTGACTGTGGTTTGAAAACACGTGGTATTCCAGAAACAAAAGAAAGCTTGATCCGCCTTGTCGAAGCAGCAAAAGCTGCGCGTGAGAAATTGTAAGATAGGATTTCTCTCGTGACCCTGACTGATCAAGGAACTGCTTGGCCTAGCTGGCTCAGCAATATTGAAATCAAAAAGAAAAGGATAAGGACTATGTCACGCCAAACGCCATCACTTTCATTTGAAGTGTTCCCTCCAAACCCAGCTGTGGGTAATGATAAAATTATTTCAGCCTTGCAGGATATGCGGGAGCTGACACCGCACTTTATCAGTGTGACTGCCAGCAATAATAAATTTAATATCAAGGAAACAACGGTTCGTTTGGCTGACTTTATCCAGAATGACTTGGCGATTCCAACTATTGCCCACTTGCCAGCTATCTATCTGACCAAGGAGAAGGTTGCAGAGACACTTGCGGACTTGGACAAGGTTGGTGTGCGAAAAATCTTGGCTCTACGTGGGGACATCATTCCTGATGTGGAACCGCAAAAGGATTTCCGCTACGCAACGGACTTGATCGAGTTCATCAAGGAACAAGCCCCTCACTTTGATATTGTCGGAGCTTGCTATCCAGAGGGGCACCCTGACTCGCCAAACCAGATCTCGGATATTCAAAATCTCAAGAAGAAAGTGGACGCAGGCTGTTCAAGCCTCGTAACGCAACTTTTCTTTGACAATGAGCGCTTCTATGATTTCCAAGATAAGTGTACCTTGGCAGGGATTGATGTTCCCATTCATGCGGGAATCATGCCTATTCTTAACCGTAACCAAGCGCTTCGTCTCTTGAAAACGTGTGAGAATATCCACCTTCCACGAAAATTTAAGGCCATCTTAGACAAGTATGAGCATGACCCTGAGTCGCTCAGAGCAGCAGGACTTGCCTACGCAGTGGATCAAATCGTGGACTTGGTCACTCAGGATGTCGCAGGTGTGCATTTGTACACCATGAACAATTCTGAAACAGCAAAATACATCCACCAAGCAACCCATGCCTTGTTTAATCATCAGTCTTTAGGATAATAAAAAGCAAACCATTCTTCTCAAGCGAGGGGGATGGTTCCTTTTTAATAGAAAAGCCCGCACTTTTTAAGAAAAATATGATAAAATAGACTCTGTACGTACTTGATACAAAGATGAGGGTATTGAAGTTTTAAAAGCTTTCCAAATTCTCAACTTTATAAAAGAAATTTTCCATAATTTGTTCTTTTTAGCATTTAGTTGAAGCAACACGAACGAGTCAAATCGATATTATTTGACGAGAGAGTTAGTAAAGTATTTAGCTAATCGTCTGATAGCGATTAGCTTAAAAGGATTAGATGCTTTAGCATCAAACCTTTCTAATGATTTGTATCTTGAGTAATTGAACCCGGCCGAAAAGCTGTGTAAAAAAGATAAACTGTCTTGTCTTCATCGAAGATTTCGTCAGTTTCCTATTTTTACTTTGCTTTTTGCGGCCTTAGTATCTTGAAAGTTGAACACGGGCTAAATCCCTAGTGAAAAAGATAGATTTCCCAGTGTGCATCGCACACTGCGTCAATCTCCTATTTTCATACGGGATTCTTTACGCCCTTTGTATCCTGATTTTTGTAGGCAAGACGTATAATATAATTAATCCAAAGGGGATTTTAATGACAAAACAAGTATTTCAAACGACTTTTGCGGGTCGTGAGTTGGTTGTAGAGACTGGCCAGGTTGCTAAACAAGCAAATGGCTCTGTTGTCGTGCGTTACGGTGAGTCAACGGTTTTGACTGCTGCCGTTATGTCTAAGAAGATGGCAACTGGGGATTTCTTCCCACTTCAAGTCAACTACGAAGAAAAAATGTATGCGGCTGGGAAGTTTCCTGGTGGCTTTATGAAACGTGAAGGACGTCCTTCAACGGATGCGACTTTGACAGCGCGTTTGATTGACCGTCCAATCCGTCCGATGTTTGCGGAAGGTTTCCGTAATGAAGTGCAAGTGATCAACACCGTCCTTTCTTATGATGAAAATGCATCTGCACCGATGGCAGCTATGTTTGGTTCATCCTTGGCTCTTTCTATCTCAGATATTCCATTTGACGGCCCAATCGCTGGGGTACAAGTTGGCTATGTCGACGGTGAAATCATCATCAACCCAAGTCAAGAACAAGCAGAGCGTTCGCTTCTTGAATTGACAGTTGCAGGAACTAAACATGCTATCAACATGGTTGAGTCTGGTGCCAAAGAATTGTCAGAAGAAATCATGTTGGAAGCCCTTCTGAAAGGGCACGAAGCAGTCAAAGAATTGATTGCCTTCCAAGAAGAAATCGTTGCTGCTGTCGGTAAGGAAAAGGCTGAAGTAGAATTGCTTCATGTAGATGCTGAATTACAGGCTGAAATCATCGCAGCCTACAACAGTGACCTCCAAAAAGCGGTTCAAGTCGAAGAAAAATTGGCTCGTGAAGCTGCAACTCAAGCAGTGAAAGACCAAGTGACTGCTGTTTACGAAGAAAAATATGCAGACCATGAAGAATTTGAACGAATCATGCGTGATGTGGCTGAAATCTTGGAACAAATGGAGCATGCTGAAGTGCGCCGTTTGATTACAGAAGACAAGGTTCGTCCTGACGGTCGTAAGGTCGATGAAATCCGTCCTTTGGATGCAGTTGTTGACTTCCTTCCTCGTGTACACGGTTCCGGTCTCTTCACGCGTGGGCAAACTCAAGCCCTTTCAGTCTTGACCTTGGCTCCGATGGGGGAAACTCAAATCATCGATGGTTTGGATCCAGAGTACAAGAAACGCTTTATGCACCACTATAACTTCCCTCAATACTCTGTAGGGGAAACGGGTCGTTATGGTGCGCCTGGTCGTCGTGAAATCGGTCACGGTGCTCTTGGTGAGCGTGCCCTTGCTCAAGTCTTGCCAAGTTTGGAAGAATTCCCATACGCTATCCGCCTGGTAGCAGAAGTCTTGGAATCAAATGGTTCTTCATCTCAGGCTTCTATCTGTGCGGGAACTCTTGCCCTTATGGCTGGTGGTGTGCCAATCAAGGCGCCAGTAGCTGGGATTGCCATGGGTCTCATCTCAGATGGAAACAACTACACAGTCTTGACAGATATCCAAGGTTTGGAAGATCACTTTGGAGACATGGACTTCAAGGTTGCAGGTACTCGTGACGGGATTACAGCCCTTCAAATGGATATCAAGATTCAAGGGATTACTGAAGAAATCTTGACAGAGGCTCTTGCCCAAGCCAAGAAAGCCCGTTTTGAAATCCTTGATGTGATTGAAGCAACCATTCCAGAAGTTCGTCCAGAATTGGCTCCAACTGCTCCGAAAATTGATACCATCAAGATTGATGTAGACAAAATCAAAATTGTCATCGGTAAGGGTGGAGAAACCATCGACAAGATTATCGCTGAAACAGGCGTTAAGATTGATATCGACGAAGAGGGTAATGTGTCCATCTACTCTAGCGACCAAGCTGCCATTAACCGTACCAAAGAAATCATTGCTGGCTTGGTTCGTGAAGCCAAAGTGGATGAAGTTTACCATGCTAAGGTTGTTCGTATCGAGAAATTCGGTGCCTTTGTTAACCTCTTTGACAAGACAGATGCCCTCGTTCACATTTCGGAAATAGCTTGGACTCGTACCAACCGTGTCGAGGATTTGGTAGCTATCGGTGATGAAGTCGATGTTAAGGTTATCAAGATTGATGAAAAAGGCCGTATCGATGCCTCTATGAAAGCTCTTCTTCCTCGTCCACCAAAACCTGAGCATGATGAAAAAGGTGAAAAGTCTGAGCGTCCTCACCGCCCACGTCATCATAAGGATCACAAACCTAAGAAAGAATTTACAGAAACACCAAAAGATTCAGAATAAGAAAAGGAGAAATGTATGGGATGGTGGCGCGAAACCATTGATATTGTAAAAGAAAATGATCCAGCGGCACGAAACAGTTTGGAAGTTTTGCTGACCTATCCGGGTGTCAAAGCCTTGGCTGCCCACCGTCTCTCGCATTTTCTATGGAAGCACGGCTTCAAACTCCTGGCTCGAATGCACAGTCAGTTTTGGCGCTTTTGGACCCAGATTGAGATTCATCCAGGTGCTCAGATTGACTCAGGTGTTTTTATCGACCATGGTTCAGGTCTGGTGATTGGAGAGACAGCAATTGTTGAGAAGGGAGTTCTCCTCTATCATGGGGTGACTCTTGGAGGAACAGGGAAAGACTGTGGCAAACGCCATCCGACTGTGCGTCGAGGTGCCTTGGTCTCTGCTCATGCTCAAGTCATTGGTCCAGTTGAAATTGGTGAAAATGCCAAAGTTGGAGCAGGGGCAGTCGTCGTGGCGGATGTACCTAGTGATGTGACCGTAGTTGGAATCCCTGCCAAGATCGTGCGCGTCCACGGTCAGAAAGACGAGCCAACCATCCACGAGGTGGAAGAACAGCGAGAATATTATCTGGACAAGCTGGAGCATGCCCGCGAAGCCAGCCACCATTCGTCGGAGCTCTAAAAAAGGCCTGCTTTGGACAGCTAACAAGATATCTTGGGAGGTCTTGTCAAGGAGTAATTTGGCAAACTGTAACTCAGTGGGCTCACTATAAGTGAAGCCGAAAAGATGAGACCAAACTTTGCCGTCAAAGAAAAAGACGAGGATGGCTTTGCTGAAGCCTTAAAGAAAGAGAAGTTATGCTATTAGAGGAATTTGAAGATGTAGCAGCAGTCATTGAGCCAACTGAAAAGCCGGTCCATGACAAGGGTGAGGTATGCGAAACCATCATCCTGTCCTTTAATGGCGAAATTCTGAAACGTTTGCTTGAGTCAGAGGAAGTCTATCCAGGAGGCTATTTGAAAAGTATCAACGGCCAGCATCCATGGTATATTTATGACCAAGGATCTAGCAAGCTAGCAGTTATGTTGGCTCCAATTGGGGCTCCCATGATAGTTGGCCAGCTGGAGGAGTTGGCGACTAGAGGCTTCAAGAATTTCATCATGCTAGGTTCCTGTGGTGTTTTGGATCGCTCGATCGAGGCGGATAAAATCATCCTGCCTGCGGCAGCTTTGCGAGACGAAGGGACTAGCTACCACTATGCCCCACCGGGTGATGAAGTCGCCTATGACGAGTCTCTGCTAATCAAGCTTGAAGCCATTTTTGATAAGCACAATATCGAGCATATCCTCGCTAAGTCTTGGACGACTGATGCCTTTTATCGGGAAACGCCTGATAAGGTCAAGCGTCGCTTGGCTGCTGGAGCCAAAGTGGTGGACATGGAAGCTTCAGCTATCATGGCTTGGGCACAATTTCGACAAGCCAAGGTTTATCAGTTTTTCTACACGGCTGATTATGTTGACCATCACAATCATGAGTGGGATGCAAGACATGAAGAACGGACAGCTGATGCCATGACTTTTTTCACTATCGCTTTGACAATAGCAAAGGAACTGGAAAGGAACTGAGCAGAACTAGAAAGGAAACTACAAGAATGGCAGTATATTTTTACGGCTGTATAACCATGGATGGCTACTTGGCAGACAGCCAGCACAGTATAGACTGGCTGCATCAGCTTGGTTCTGTAGAGGATACAGGCTATGATGACTTTTACAGGCAAATGGATATCACCATCATGGGCAAGCGGACCTTTGAGGAAATCCAAGATTTGCAAGATGTAGAAAGTTTTTATCAAGCTACGGAAAACTATGTCTTTACGCATGATAGGCACCTGCCTGTCAGCAATTACCAGCCAGTAGCTGGGGATGTGGTGGACTTTGTTCACCAGATTGACAAAGGCAAAAATGTCTTTGTGATTGGTGGTAATTCCTTGGTAGGACCGCTCTTGGATGCGGATCTTTTCGACCACCTCATTATTCAGATAGCGCCCCTTATCCTAGGAAAGGGGGTTCCCCTCTTTACCCAAGAGGAAGGGCAGCGCTTTTACCAACTGGATAGCCTCAGACAATTTGGCCCTTTTGCAGAGCTGGTTTTCAGCCGAAAAAATCAGAAATAGAGAAGGGAGTGGACCGCATGATTAAAATTTACGACACCATGACCCGCAGCCTACGTGAATTTGTGCCCATTGAAGAGGGCAAGGTTCGCATGTATGTCTGCGGTCCGACGGTTTATAACTATATCCATGTCGGCAATGCCCGCTCAACAGTAGCTTTTGACACGGTTCGTCGCTATTTTGAGTATCGGGGATTTGAGGTCAACTATATTTCCAATTTTACAGATGTGGATGATAAGATTATCAATCGAGCCAAGGAAGAAGACATCACACCAAAAGAAGTGGCTGACAAGTATATCGCAGCTTTTCGGGAGGATGTGACTGCCTTAGGTGTCAAGCCTGCAATTCAGCATCCGCGTGTGATTGACTTTTTGGAAGCAATCATTGACTTTGTGCAGACTTTGGTGGACAAGGGCTACGCCTATGAGTCAGAGGGCGATGTCTATTTCCGCGTCGAAAAGTTTCACGATTATGCCAAATTAGCCAACAAAACCTTGGCAGACTTGGAGTTGGGTGCTTCTGGTCGGACAGATGAGGAGACCGCCCGTAAGGAAAATCCAGTGGACTTTGCTCTCTGGAAGGCAGCTAAGCCAGGTGAGATTTCTTGGGACAGCCCTTGGGGACCTGGTCGTCCAGGCTGGCATATCGAGTGTTCGGTCATGTCAACAGAGATTTTGGGAGATACCATTGATATTCACGGTGGTGGAGCCGATCTGGAGTTTCCGCATCATACCAATGAAATTGCCCAGTCAGAAGCTAAAACAGGTAAGACTTTTGCCAACTACTGGATGCACAACGGCTTTGTCAATATCGACAATGTCAAGATGTCCAAGTCCTTGGGTAACTTTATCACTGTGCATGATGCATTGAAGACTATCGATGGCCAAGTGCTTCGATTCTTCTTTGCCACTCAGCATTACCGCAAGCCTATCAACTTTACAGAAAAAGCAGTGCGGGATGCCGAGACCAATCTCAAGTATCTAAAAAATACTTACGAACAACCATTTACAGGAACTGTGGATGCTCAAGAATTACAAGCTTTCCAAGATAAGTTTGTGGCCGCTATGGATGAGGATTTCAACTCTGCCAACGGTATCACAGTTGTCTTTGAAATGGCCAAGTGGATCAACTCAGGTAACTATGATGCAAGTGTCAAGCAAGCTCTTGCGGCTATGTTAGAGGTCTTTGGTATTGTCTTTGTTGAGGAAGTTTTGGATGCAGAGATTGAATCTTTGATCCAAAAACGCCAAGAAGCGCGTGCTAATCGTGACTTTGCCACAGCAGATCAAATCCGTGACCAATTAGCTGCTCAAGGCATTAAACTACTGGATACAAAAGATGGAGTGAGGTGGACACGTGATTGATGTCAATCTCATTAATGGGATTGCGCTAGCTTTTGAAGGGGATGCGGTTTATTCCATGTATATTCGTCGTCACCTCATCCTTAAAGGCATGACCAAGCCCAATAAACTTCACCAAGAGGCGACCAAGTATGTATCTGCCAAGGCTCAGGCTCGCCTGATTTCTCTTATGTTGGAGGAGCAAGTCCTTACGGAAAAAGAAGAAGAAATCTATAAACGAGGTCGCAATACCAATAGCCACACAAAGGCTAAAAATGCTGATGTGCTGACTTACCGCATGTCTACTGGCTTTGAAGCGGTCATGGGCTATCTCCATCTGACTGAAAATGTGGAGCGGCTAGAGACCTTAATTTCTTGGTGCATCCAAAAAGTGGAGGGCTAGGATATGATTGCAAAGGAATTACAAGACTGGTTTCCTGAAGCTCAGATTTCAGATCAGCCGATAGAGAAATTAGGATATCTTACTCTTCCTCTGTCTTCACAGCAGTGGATTTTACTGGAAGAGACCAATCTCACTGAACGTGAAAAGCAGTTAATTGCTCTTTTAACCCAGCAGGAGCAGGCTCGTTCGCTCAATCCTTGGTATTCCTATCTGATTGAGGGAAAGGGGCAGGCGCCTCAAACTTTTAAAAAGATTCAGCTGGTTTATTGCCATCTATCCTATTACCAACAGGAGAATCTAGCCTCTTGGCTGGATATGATGCAGACCCTCTTTCCTAACTGCCAGACAGTGGTGCAGGTCGGAGTTCAGGACTATGTTTTTGTTCTCCAGCAAGATAAATACAGCTCTGTTCGCTCAATCTTATCCGATACGATTGAGGCAGTGGAGTATGACTTTGGTCTTCGTCTATCTATCATGTTGGGGCAGGTCTGGTCACAGACTGGATATCAGGCTCTGTCAGATTTAATCCAAGCAGAGCGGGACTTGTTTAAGACTTGGTGGCGTCAAGGACATCAAGGTGTTCATACTTTTTCCCAGCTCTATCTTTGGAGTATGGGAGAAAGACTTGTGGACCTGAGAGTCATTAAAGAATACCTACACCAGATGATTTTAGAACAAGACCAGATACAGGAAATTATTCTTTCTCTCTGGGAAAACAGTGCTGTCTTAACGAAAACAGCTCAACAACTCTACCTGCACCGTAATTCTCTCCAATACAAGATTGATAAATGGGAAGAATTAACAGGGCTTCAGTTAAAAGAATTGACAGATTTGACCCTATGTTATCAATTGATTTTACCAGATATTCTCTAAAGTTTTGTGCAAGTTGCACAGAACTTTTTTATTTTTTTGGTCACCTTGCCATAGAAATGTAAAGCGTTTTCATTTATAATAAAACTATCAAAAAATAAAAGGAGTTCACCTTCCATGGTAGAATTAAATCTTAAAAACATTTACAAAAAATATCCCAACAGCGAACACTACTCAGTTGAAGACTTCAACTTGGACATCAAAGACAAGGAATTTATCGTTTTCGTAGGTCCTTCAGGATGTGGTAAATCAACAACTCTTCGTATGATTGCTGGTCTTGAAGACATTACAGAAGGTACTGCATCTATCGATGGCGTGGTTGTCAACGACGTCGCTCCAAAAGACCGTGACATCGCCATGGTATTCCAAAACTACGCTCTTTACCCACACATGACTGTATATGACAACATGGCTTTCGGTTTGAAATTGCGTAAATATAGCAAAGAAGACATCGACAAGCGTGTGCAAGAAGCTGCAGCAATCCTTGGCTTGAAAGAGTTCTTGGATCGTAAACCAGCTGACCTTTCAGGTGGTCAACGTCAACGTGTTGCCATGGGTCGTGCAATCGTCCGTGATGCAAAAGTGTTCTTGATGGACGAACCTTTGTCAAACTTGGATGCCAAACTTCGTGTATCTATGCGTGCTGAAATCGCGAAAATCCACCGTCGTATCGGAGCTACAACTATCTACGTAACCCACGACCAAACAGAAGCGATGACTCTTGCAGACCGTATCGTTATCATGTCAGCAACTAAGAACCCTGCTGGTACAGGTACTATCGGACGTGTTGAACAAATCGGTACTCCTCAAGAAGTTTACAAAAACCCAGTTAACAAGTTCGTTGCAGGATTCATCGGAAGCCCAGCTATGAACTTCATCAATGTGAAATTAGAAGGCAATGAAATTGTTTCTGACGGTTTCCGCTTGAAAGTTCCAGAAGGCGCTTTGAAAGTTCTTCGTGACAAAGGCTACGAAGGAAAAGAATTGATCTTCGGTATTCGTCCAGAAGATGTGAATGCAGAACCTGCTTTCCTTGAAACATTCCCAGAATCAGTTGTCAAAGCTACGATCTCAGTATCTGAGTTGCTTGGTTCAGAATCTCACCTTTACTGCCAAGTTGGTAAAGACGAATTTGTTGCCAAAGTGGATGCTCGTGACTACTTGCAAACAGGTGCAACAGTTGAACTTGGATTTGACTTGAACAAAGCACACTTCTTCGACGTAGAAACTGAAAAAACAGTTTACTAAGATAAATAAAATAACAAAGCACTGCAGAGTCTCTCTTGCAGTGTTTTTCTTTTAATTGCTTAGGCTAGGCATGAAAACAGGCTTTTCTAGTTTTAATATTCTTAAAAAAGTGATAAAATGGTAGGAAGAATTGGAGAGAATAAATGCCGAAAGAAGTGAATTTGTCGGGCGATGAGGTTGTCGCTTTAACGCAAAAATATTTATCGAAAGAAGATGTTGCTTTTGTACATAAAGCCTTAGTTTACGCAGTTGAATGCCATAGTGGTCAATACCGTAAATCTGGCGAGCCCTATATTATTCATCCCATTCAGGTGGCAGGGATTTTAGCCAAGCTTAAGCTAGATGCCGTGACAGTTGCCTGTGGTTTTTTGCATGACGTGGTTGAAGATACGGATGCGACATTGGATGATTTAGAGCAAGAGTTTGGTCATGAAGTTCGCATTATTGTTGATGGAGTGACTAAGCTTGGTAAGGTTGAGTACAAATCGATTGAGGAACAATTGGCTGAAAATCACCGCAAGATGCTTATGGCCATGTCTGAGGATATCCGTGTTATCTTGGTTAAATTATCGGACCGTTTGCACAATATGCGGACTCTCAAACACCTGCGAAAGGACAAGCAAGAACGGATCTCCAGAGAAACCATGGAAATCTATGCTCCACTTGCTCATCGTCTGGGGATTTCCAGCGTCAAGTGGGAGTTGGAAGACTTGTCCTTCCGCTATCTCAATCCAACTGAGTTTTACAAGATCACTCATATGATGAAGGAAAAACGCAGAGAGCGTGAGGCTTTGGTCGATGAAGTCGTGACAAAGTTAGAGGACTACACTTCCGAACGCAATCTAAAAGGGAAAATCTATGGCCGTCCCAAGCATATCTACTCTATCTATCGCAAGATGCAGGATAAGAAGAAACGCTTTGAGGAGATTTATGACCTGATTGCCATTCGCTGTATCTTGGATACCCAGAGTGATGTTTACGCCATGCTGGGTTATGTGCATGAACTTTGGAAACCTATGCCAGGCCGCTTCAAAGACTATATCGCTAACCGCAAGGCCAACGGTTACCAGTCTATCCATACGACCGTCTATGGGCCAAAAGGACCGATTGAATTCCAGATTCGGACCAAGGAAATGCACGAAGTGGCTGAGTACGGGGTTGCGGCTCACTGGGCTTATAAGAAAGGAATCAAAGGTCAGGTCAACAGCAAAGAGTCTGCGATTGGTATGAACTGGATCAAGGAGATGATGGAGCTCCAAGACCAGGCTGACGATGCCAAGGAATTTGTCGAGTCTGTTAAGGAAGAGTATCTGGCGGAGGAGATTTACGTCTTTACCCCAGATGGTGCAGTTCGCTCCCTTCCAAAAGATTCAGGCCCGATTGATTTTGCCTATGAAATCCATACCAAAGTCGGTGAAAAAGCAACTGGTGCTAAGGTCAATGGCCGTATGGTTCCTCTGACAACCAAGCTCAAAACTGGAGATCAGGTCGAAATTGTAACCAACCCCAACTCTTTTGGCCCGAGTCGTGACTGGCTCAACATGGTTAAGACCAGCAAGGCACGCAACAAGATTCGTCAGTTCTTTAAAAACCAAGACAAGGAATTGTCTGTTAATAAGGGACGCGAACTGCTGATTAATCAGCTCCAAGAGAATGGCTATGTGGCTAATAAGTATATGGACAAGCGGCACATGGACCAAGTCCTTCAAAAGACCAGCTACAAGACAGAAGACTCCCTCTTTGCTGCTATTGGTTTTGGAGAAATCAGTGCTATTACGGTCTTTAACCGTCTGACTGAAAAGGAACGCCGTGAGGAGGAACGTGCCAAAGCTAGGGCAGAGGCTGATGAGTTAGTTAAGGGTGGCGAGGTTAAGGTTGAGAATAAGGAGAAGCTCAAGGTCAAGCATGAGGGCGGTGTGGTAATCGAAGGCGCCTCAGGTCTATTAGTGCGGATTGCCAAGTGTTGTAATCCAGTGCCGGGTGACGACATTGTCGGCTACATTACTAAGGGACGCGGTGTAGCTATTCACCGTGTGGACTGTATGAATCTCCGTGCTCAAGAAAACTATGAGCAGCGTCTCCTTGATGTGGAATGGGAAGATCAATTCTCAAGCAAGGAATACACTGCTCACATCGATATCTATGGTCTAAACCGTACAGGTCTTTTGAACGATGTTCTGCAAGTTCTCTCAAACACGACAAAGAATATCTCAACCGTTAACGCCCAACCAACCAAGGATATGAAATTTGCCAATATCCATGTGTCTTTTGGCATCTCAAATCTCTCAACTCTAACGACAGTAGTTGATAAGATTAAAAGTGTGCCAGAGGTTTACTCTGTCAAACGGACCAATGGCTAAGATCTAGAAAGGATTTTTATGAAAATCGTCGTTCAACGAGTTAAGAAAGTTCAAGTGAGTATTGAAGGTCAGGTTCAGGGAAAAATCAATCAGGGGCTCTTATTGTTGGTCGGAGTAGGACCAGAGGACCAAGAGGAAGATCTGGACTGTGCTGTCCGAAAGCTCGTCAACATGCGGATTTTTTCAGATGCAGAAGGCAAGATGAATCTGTCTGTCAAGGATATTGAAGGGGAAATTCTTTCTATTTCTCAGTTTACCCTTTTTGCGGACACTAAGAAAGGCAATCGTCCCGCCTTTACAGGTGCAGCCAAGCCTGATATGGCAGCTAACTTCTATAACGCTTTCAATCAAAAACTAGCTCAGGAAGTGTCCGTTCAGACAGGCATCTTTGGAGCGGATATGCAGGTTGAGCTGATCAATGACGGACCAGTCACCATTATCCTTGATACTAAAAATAGATAAGAAAACCAAGCCCAGCTGGCTTGGTTTTTGTTTATAGACACTCCCAGAAAGAGATGTGTTTGTCGTAAAAGTCTGGATAGTTTTCTCTTATGTGGCTAGCCATTATATAATAAAAAGTAGAATGACAAGAAGTAATGATTGGCATAAGAGAGGAAAATCGCTGATAACTGGTGAAGACTAAAAGGATCAATAACAGAAGATCAACTGAGAGAGTCCCTAAGTAGTAGAGGCGAATTTTTTTGTTAATCTGAGGATAAATCTCAGCGAATTGATTTTTGAGTCGGACAACCAAGCGAAATAGCAACAGTCCTTGAGCAAGGATAAAAATAAAACCAGAGAGCAGGAGCCAGTCTACAGAGGGATCGGTTTTGGAGATAAAAATTGCTAATAGTAGCAAATCGCTGAGTGCAATAGCTGCAAAATGGATTCTAAAGAGCTTTTTCATAGGAAGACCTCCCTCTTTTATCTAGCTTCATTCTACACCAAATGAATGGGACTTACAAGCAAAATAATAAAAAATTCCTGAAAGGAACTTCTTTCAGGAATAAGGGGTTAGTTGATTTTTTCGACATAGAGTTGTTTGGCGATATCGATGCTAACTTGGAGGTCTTCACCTTTGTTGACCAGTGTAAAAGTATTGGAAAAATTATCAAACTGTTTGACTTGGAGTTGGTCACCGATATGAATCTCATGCTTTTCTAAGTATTTGAGCAGATCAAAGCTATCGTGAACCCGAGTCAGGAGATAGGTGCCAGCTTCTTTGGTATCTGCTAGAGGTAGGTTGTTGATCTCAACCAAGAGTTCTCCCTTGGCTGGAATGGTTCCACCGTGGGGACAGGTTTGAGGGAAGCCAAGCAGTTTATCCAATCTCTCTACGAAGAGGTCAGATACAGTGTGCTCTAGGACCTCAGCTTCTTCGTGGATTTGATCGCTGGTATAGTCTAGATGGTGAACTAGAAAGACTTCAATCAACCGGTGTTTACGATAAAGCTCAGAGACCAGTTTGAGGCCAATATCTGTCAATAGATAGCCATTCTCCTTATCCTTGAGGATGAGATTTTCACTTTTCATGCGTTTGATCATCTCTGTTACAGCAGGTGGAGAGACCTGCATACGGGCAGCAATTTCTTTATTGGTGATTTTTTGCATTTCCGTACCGATTTCATAAATACATTTTAGGTAGTCTTCTTTATTTGGCGTCATTCGTTTCCTCTTGTCTTTTCTCTCCATCTAGTATATCAAAAAAAGCTAGATTTCTCTAGCCTTCAGCCCTAATGGCTTTGATTTTAGTCCAGTTCTTTAACTGCGGCAATGGCAGCTTCAAAGTCTGGTTCCGTGTTGATATTGTCAACGTATTCCACATAACGGATGACATTGTCAGTATCGAGAACAAAGACGGCACGCGCAAGGAGATGCCATTCGTTGATCAAGAGGGCATAATCACGCCCGAAAGAATGGTCGAAGTAGTCTGAAAGCATGATGGCATTGTCAAGGCCTTCAGCCCCACACCAGCGTCCTTGGGCAAATGGTAGGTCCATAGAAACGGTGAGAACGACGGTATTGTCAAGGCTAGCAAGTTCTTGGTTAAAACGACGTGTTTGCGTTGAGCAGATACCAGTATCGATAGATGGGACAACACTCAAGACTTTTTTCTTTCCGTCAAAGTCAGCTAGCGTTTTTTTAGAGAGATCGGTTGTCGTAAGAGAAAAGTCAAGTGCCTTGTCTCCGACTTGCAGTTGTTTACCTGTAAAGGTTACAGGATTTCCGAGAAAAGTGGTCATGAAACTACTCCATTCTTTTTTCTTTTATTTTACCGAGAATTGTCAGATTTTTCCAATGATTTGACTGGAAAGTGAAAACAAAAAAAAAACGCCAGTTCATGTGAGAACGACGTTTTTTAATGGATTATTTTGACAAACCTTCAGCAATCTTGTCAAGGTTGTATTTCATCATGTTGTAGTAGCTGTCACCTTCTTTACCTTCTTCAGCGATTGAGTCAGTAAAGATTTGTGCGTAGATTGGGATATTTGTGTCTTGTGAAACAGTCTTCATTGGACGGTCATCGACACTTGACTCAACAAAGAGAGATGGAACTTTTGTTTGGCGAAGTTTTTCAACCAAGGTTTTGATTTGTTCAGGAGTACCTTCTTCTTCTGTGTTGATTTCCCAGATGTAGGCACTTGGGACACCGTAGGCTTTAGAGAAGTATTTGAAGCATCCTTCGCTGGTTACGATGAGTTTCTTCTCAGCAGGGATATTGTTAAATTTCTCTTTGGCTTCCCTGTCCAGTTTGTCTAGTTTTTCAGTATAGTCTTTGAGATTTTTTTCGTAGAATTCCTTGTTGCTAGGATCCTTAGCGATCAGCTGTTTAGCGATATTTTTAGCATAAATCATCCCATTTTCAAGGTTGAGCCAAGCGTGTGGATCTTCTTTGCCTTTCTCGTTTTGGCCCTCAAGGTAGATAACATCAACGCCTTCGCTAACTGCAAAGTAGTCTTTGTTTTCAGTTTTCTTGGCATTTTCTACTAATTTGGTAAACCAAGCATTGCCACCTGTTTCAAGGTTGATACCGTTATAGAAAATCAAATCAGCTTGAGAAGTTTTCTTAACGTCTTCAGGAAGTGGTTCGTATTCGTGTGGGTCTTGACCAACAGGAACGATACTGTGAAGATCAATCTTGTCACCAGCGATATTCTTGGTAATATCAGCGATGATTGAGTTTGTAGCAACAACTTTTAGTTTTTGACCAGAAGCTGCATCTTTTTTTCCGCTAGTACATGCGACAAGAGCAATAACAGAAAGAAAGAGAACAAGAAATGTACCTAATTTTTTCATTAGATTCCTCCGATTTTGGGCTCGTGCCCGATTATTTTAACATAGTTTTATTTTTTAGTTTCAAGTATCGTTGCTTTGGTGCGATAAAGAAACTGATTAAAAAGAAGCTGGCGGATGTGAGCACGATGCTGGATCCTGCTGCGAGATTGAAGCTATAGCCGACAAAGAGTCCCAAAACAGAAGCGGTTGCTCCTAGGGTTGATGAAAGAAAAATCATGCTCTTTAGGCTATTGGCATAAAGGTAAGCCGTCGCAGCTGGGGTGATCAACATGGCCACGATAAGAATAGTTCCAACACTTTGCATGGCAGTGACTGACACAAGGGTCAAGAGCACCATGAGCAGATAGTGGTAGAAATTAACGGGCATTCCCATGGCTTTAGCCAGAAGCTCGTCAAAGGATGTAATCAATAGTTGTTTAAAGAAAATCCCGATAATCAAGAGAATCAATGCCCCCATACCAATGGTAATCCACATGTCTGTATCTTGGACAGCGAGGATATTCCCAAAAAGGATATGGAAGAGGTCTGTCGAACTCTTGGCAACACTAATCAAGATGACACCTAAGGCTAAGAAAGATGAAAAGGTAATACCAATGGCGGTGTCACTCTTGATGATAGAGTTTCCCTTGATGTAGGTAATGATGATGGAAGCCATCAAACCAAAGATGATCGCTCCAATAAAGAAATCAATTCCCAGGATAAAGGAAAGGGCTACGCCGGGCAAAACTGCGTGAGAGATGGCATCCCCCATGAGAGACATTCCACGCAGGATGATAAAACATCCCACAGCTCCAGCAACCACTCCGATGACAATAGCTGTGATCAAGGCGTTTTGTAGGAAATGGAAATTTTGCAATCCATTGATAAATTCTGCTATCATAGGTCACCTCCATTGAAAAAGAGTTTGCTACCATAAGCCTTTTTGAGATTGGCCTCGGTAAAGGTTTCTTCGGTCGGACCAAGGTCTATTAATTCTCGATTGAGAAGCAAAACTTGGTCGAAATAATGGGGGACTTTACTGAGGTCATGATGGACGATGAGAACTGTTTTACCAGCTTTTTTAAGGTCTCTCAGCGTATTCATGATAATCTCTTCACTAACCGAATCAATCCCGACAAATGGCTCATCTAGAAAGATGTAGTCAGCTTCCTGCACTAAGCAACGGGCAATCAAAACACGTTGGAATTGTCCTCCTGAGAGCTGGCTGATTTGGCGATCAGCATAGTCTGAAAGTCCAACGATTTCAAGTGCATCTGCCACTTTTTTCCAGTGGCTGGCCTTTAAAGTGTGAAAGAGCGGGATAGATGGATAGAGTCCCAGTGAGACACATTCCTTGACTTTGATAGGGAAATTGTAGTCGATATGGATTTTTTGCTCGACATAGGCAACTCGATTTAAAGATTTCTTGACTTCTTTGTCGTCGAGAAAGGCCTGACCTTCATGTGGGATAATTCCCAACATACCTTTTAATAAAGTTGATTTTCCAGCACCATTTGGACCAATAATTCCGGTAATCGTTGGTCCTTGGAGCACTAGTGAAATATCCTTTAGTGCCAACGTTTCTTTGTAGGAGACACTGAGGTGTTCAATACGTATCATACAGTTGTTTTCCTCCTGCCTTTTAATATACCTTAAAAAAAAAATTAAGTCAAGTTAATTTTTGAAAAATTTAAAATAATAACTGAAAAATGAAGAGAAAAGAGAAATCATTTTTAATTGCATTCCCAAGTGTTTTTTGCTAAGCTAGGAATAAGTGAAAAATGAAAGCGAGAACAAGATGACACGTTATCAAGATGATTTTTATGATGCAATCAATGGCGAATGGGAAAAAACAGCTGTCATTCCAGCTGACAAATCTCGAACAGGTGGTTTTATTGACCTTGATGAAGAGATTGAAGAGTTGATGCTGGCAACTACAGACAAGTGGTTGGCAGGTGAGGAAGTCCCAGAGGATGCTATCCTCGCCAACTTTGTTAAGTACCATCGCATGGTACGCGATTTTGATAAGAGAGAAGCAGATGGGATTAAGCCCGTCCTTCCTCTACTCAAGGAATACCAAGACTTAGAAAGTTTTGCAGATTTTACCAGCAAACTAGCAGAGTTTGAACTAGCTGGTAAACCAAACTTCCTTCCATTTGGTGTTTCACCAGACTTTATGGATGCCAGAACCAATGTTCTCTGGGCCAGTGCACCAGGAACGATTTTGCCAGATACGACCTACTATGCGGAAGACCATCCTCAACGTGAGGAGCTCTTAACGCTTTGGAAGGAAAGTACTACGAATCTTCTCAAAGCCTATGATTTTTCAGATGAGGAAATCGCAGATTTGCTAGAGAAGAGATTGGAATTGGATCGTCGTATCGCAGCAGTAGTCCTTTCAAACGAAGAAAGTTCAGAATATGCCAAACTCTATCATCCATACGCTTATGAAGATTTCAAGAAATTCGCCCCTGCTCTACCTCTAGATGACTTTTTCCAAGCCGTTCTTGGGCAAGTGCCTGACAAGGTTATAGTAGATGAGGAACGTTTCTGGCAAGCAGCAGACCAATTTTACAGTGAAGAAGCATGGCCTTTGCTCAAGGCAATCTTGATTTTGAGTGTGGTGAATCTTTCAACCAGCTATCTCACAGACGAGATTCGTGTCTTGTCAGGTGCCTATGGACGTGCCCTTTCAGGTGTTCCAGAAGCTCAGGACAAGGTCAAGGCGGCTTATCACTTGGCTCAAGGTCCTTTTAAGCAAGCTCTTGGTCTCTGGTACGCGCATGAAAAATTCTCTCCAGAAGCCAAGGCGGATGTAGAGAAAAAAGTAGCGACGATGATTGACGTTTATAAGGAACGCTTGGCTAAAAACGATTGGCTCACTCCTGAAACGCGTGACAAGGCCATTGTCAAACTCAATGTCATTAAGCCTTATATTGGTTATCCAGAGGAATTACCAGCCCGCTATAAGGACAAGGTAGTGGACGAAACTGCCAGTCTCTTTGACAATGCCCTAGCCTTTGCGCGTGTGGAAATCAAGCACAGCTGGAGCAAGTGGAACCAACCAGTTGACTACAAGGAGTGGGGAATGCCAGCTCACATGGTTAATGCCTACTACAATCCTCAGAAGAACTTGATTGTCTTCCCAGCTGCTATCTTACAGGCGCCTTTCTATGACTTGCATCAGTCATCTTCTGCTAACTACGGTGGGATTGGTGCTGTTATTGCCCACGAGATTTCTCATGCCTTTGACACAAATGGCGCTTCCTTTGATGAAAATGGTAGCCTCAAGGATTGGTGGACAGAAAGCGACTATGCTGCCTTTAAAGAAAAAACACAAAAAGTCATCGACCAGTTTGATGGTCAAGAATCCTACGGCGCAAGGATCAACGGAAAATTAACCGTATCAGAAAACGTTGCCGACTTGGGAGGGATTGCTGCAGCCCTTGAAGCTGCCAAGAGAGAGCCAGACTTCTCAGCTGAAGAATTCTTCCACAACTTTGCTCGCATCTGGCGCATGAAAGGCCGTCCAGAGTTGATGAAACTCATGGCTAGTGTCGATGTCCATGCGCCAGCTAAACTCCGTGTCAACGTCCAAGTACCAAACTTCGATGACTTCTTTACAACTTATGATGTCAAAGAAGGCGACGGCATGTGGCGTGCACCAGAGGATCGTGTGATTATTTGGTAATACAAAAACCAAGGATAGCTTCCTTGGTTTTTTGCTTGCTAGAAAAAGGGGTTAAAGGTCTTTTCGTGAGCGATGGTCGTAGCTGGACCATGCCCAGGATAGACATCGTAGTTAGGGAGAGTAAAGAGTTGCGTCTGAATGCTATGGAGGAGTTGTTCCGTGCTACCTGTAGGAAGGTCTGTTCGTCCGATGGTTTCTCGGAATAGGGCATCTCCAGTCAAGACTAGATGGGCATCAGGAAAGACCAGGGAAACGCCGCCGATAGAGTGCCCTGGGGTCGGTAGAACAGTAAAACGAAATTCATCAAGCTGGTATTCTTCATGAAAGACAAAGGTGTGTTCTGCAGGTTTTGCGACCACATCTGCCATATCATCGTGACGAGGTAGGCCAGAGAGATTGTCAACGGGAGTATAGAGCCAAGAAGCTTCACTCTCTGCTACATAAACTGGAGGATTTCCAAAAGTCTCACGCACCAAGTCCAGACTCATAATATGGTCGTAGTGGGTGTGGGTCAGGAGAATCGCACAGACGGATTTGTTGATTTTCTCGATGGTCTTGCGAATGGCTTCCCAATGGCTACCTGGGTCAACCACAATCAGGTGTTGGTCTCCCTCTATATAGTAGGTGTTTTCATAGGCAACAGGATTCACGGTTTTATGGATTTTCATAGGATTTCCTCTCTCAAAGAATGTACTAAACTAAGTATAGCATAGAAGAGGGAAATAAAGTGAAAAGAAAGTCCCTCTTTTGTGTTAGAGGGACAATGGTTTTATTTAAACTTGAAACCTTCGTAAATGAGTTTTGCTTTGGGATTCTTTTTCTTGATTTGCTTAGCAAGGGTCTTCATCATAGGAAGAGGTCCACACATATAAACAGTAGTCTGGTCAGGGATTTCTTCTTGATCCAAAGTCAGGTATCCTTTTTCATTGCTATCGACCAGCTGCAGGTCAAAGTTAGCATTTTGACGGGCGTAGTCTCGAAGTAGATCTAGGTAGACAGCATTTTCCTCTCCATGGAAACTATAGTAGAAGCGGACGCTCTTGTCTAGGATAGGATGCTCCCGGATATAAGGGATGAAAGGTGTCATTCCAATTCCACCTGCAATCCAGATTTGCTGCTTTGGACCATGTTCCATAGTCATATGTCCATAGGCGCGATCAACTGCAACCTTGCTACCAACTTGAAGATTGTCATAGATATTCTTAGTGTAGTCACCAGAGTTTTTAATCGTAAAATAAAGAGTTCGTCCTTGTCCTCCAGAGATAGAGAAAGGATGTGGAGCAGTCTCAAAACCTTTTTGGAAAATTTTTAGAAAGGCAAATTGCCCGTATTCGTAGGTGAAAGGATGACTGAGTTCTATTTCAATTTCAGTCGTATCGTGGTTGAGGCGTTTGATTCCTACGATTTTTCCAAGATAGGTGAAACCGACCTTTTGATAAAGGAAAATAATATAAAAACCTGCAAGCAAGCCTAAAATAGCATAGATTCCAAAGATAAGACCTAGGAAACTAAAGGAGAGGAGGCGATTTCCCATGATCATCAAAACATGAAAAAGGCCAAAGATATAGGCTAGATAAACAAATCGATGAATCCATCTCCAAGCTTCATACTGGATGTATTGTCCCAGATAGGCAACCAGAACGATGCTGATAAAGATATAGATAGCTATATTTCCGAACTGGGCGGCCAAATGCGAACCCCAGAGACCGCCCATGCTAAAGTTGTGTAGAGTTAGTAGGAGAATGGATAGAAAAGCGGTGAATTTATGAGCTAGATACATCTTTTCAAGTCCGTTAAACCAAGCCTCAAGCAGGAGTAAACGGCTTGCTAGTATAAAAGTAAGTGAGAGGGTGGTGAGAGCTAAACCAGGGATTAGAAACTGACTAGCACCTGAACTGAGCCAAGCTAGGATAGTCAGAAGCATACTAAGTCCGATAAATAAAATACCTTTTAATGATTTCATAGTAGAATTCCTTTCATGGATTTATCTTATATTAGATGTAATAAGGATTGTTACATTTTAACAAAAAAAGAATCTCTCGTCAAGGTTTGTGATTTAGACAGACTTTTCTGCCCCTTTTTTCTAAAAAAGCCAACGAATCGGCTGATCCATTGACTTTCTTATCTTAACGATTTTTCCAAGCTTGGTAACGGGTGTCGATCAAGAGTTGGGTTAAGCGTCCCATGGTTTCTCTTTCTTCGGGAGTGAGAGATTGAGCTTGGACAAAGAGATGGTGAATGTGTTCAATGACCTTGAAGGAAGAAAGATCGTTGATAGAGGAGATGCCTGCATCAAGAATGATTCCAAAAAAGAGGTCGAAGTAGAGCTGCAGTTCTTCGTCAGGAACTGTTTCAACCCATTCCTTGAAGGTTGTATCGACTTGTTGGCTATCACTATTGGTCTCATTCAGTTGGACAAAGTGTTTGTCTGCAACCTGCCAACTAAAGGTGTCGTGCTGGGCAATACCACCTAGGGCAGTGCTTCGAACGACGATTTTTTTGTCAGGAATTTCCAGCATCATCCCGATGATAGAACCTTGTGGGACAAATACTTTTGTTCTTTCCATCATGTTTTGATAGCCAGCTGTTTCGGTTAGTTCCTTGTGAAGTCCAGGGGCATCAAAAGTATAGACAGCGACAATGTTTTTCTGCAAGTTTGTATCGAGTTGACTGGCAGCATAGACAGCTAGATTGCCCCCTTTGGAGTGTCCTGCTAGGATAACCTTTTGGTTAGGGTGTTGAGCAAAAAAGTTCTCTAAATACTGGAGGGCATGTTTTTGAGCTGGAATTTCCTTCATATAGGTCATATGGAAATCTTCTTTCCAACCGATGATACTGTCATCAGTTCCGCGAAAAACAAGTAAATAGGTATCGAGGCTGATACGATAAGTCATGGCTGCAAACTGTTTTTGCAACTCAGGATCAATATCATTGATAAAATCTGAAAGTTTGCAATTTTTAAAACGTTTGTGTTGAGCGAGTTGATCCAATAACTGGAGGCGGTTTTTGCTGGTCAACATCGTCGTTTCTCTAGAGATTTGAGGTGCAAGATCTATGAGGCGCTGGGGTTCTTGGGTGACTACACCATCAAAAGTAAGGTAGGTTAATTCGGTCAAGGCAAGAACATCTAACTCATTCACGGGGAGGTCATAAAAGGAATCGTATGCTACATCATTTAAGTAGTCAAAAATATTAGCCATAAAAGCTCCTTTCTCTATGTTTATCCTATCACATTTACCTAGAATTAGCTAGTAGGCTTGTTGGAATGACCTAGTAGGGTTTGATTGAAATACATAGAAGATAGATTGCTCCTATTTCAAACCTCTAAACGAGCTTACTTGTATGTTTTTGCTATCAATCCCATTTTCCTTTAAAAAATTCTTCATCTCATTTACATCATCAGGCTGACCTGTGATGAGATAGCTGGCTTGATTGCCGTATTCATCAATAGCACGTTTTAAAAATTCTTGACTTTGAGAAAGTTCATCGCTAGTTTTATAAGTAAAATTCGTTGTTTTTTGAGTCAGTTCTTTCATCTCATTATCGAAAATAGTAACTCCTTTATCAAAATGGTTGAGAATAATCGGACATTTACCAGCCCATTCTTTGATAAGGGGGCGTAGAGCAGAAATACCAACATCAGATGCAAAGCAAACTAGTGGCTGATTCGTATCTTTAACGGTCAAAGAGGAATCCAGCCAACTCATCTCAATCTCACTGCCAGCCGGTAAATGTGTCAAGGTTTCCTTAAAGAGGCTACCACTATTATGAGTTAAAATGAGGATTTCATCTTCATCAGGTGTGGAGGCAATGGTTAGCCATCGACTAGATTGATTCCCTTTATCTTCATTTTTTCTAGTAGTAGACGACGTATCAGGGAGTGTGAACTTAGCATAAGCCCCAGCTTTCAAGATTTGGTGACTCGGTTTTGTGATATGAATTAAATATAAATCTCCGCTGGGGTTTTCGATGGATTTTATCGATAATGTCTGGCTTCGTCCAAGATAAGCGATGGCACCCCAAGTTATAAGGCCTAAGACTCCAAGTGTTGATAGAATGATAATAAACATTTTTTTACCTCTTTTCATTTTTTATGACTCCTGTTCTTAATTTTATGAATGAACTATAAAATAATTCATTCATATCTTTTTAAAAAATAAAGAAATCCATTCTTTATTTTAGAACTCCTTTAATGAAGTTGGTTGCAAGTATTTCAACAGTTTTGCCAATATCTGGAAAATCTTTTTCCGTGATATGCATATCCATATAGTAAAACAGATTATAAACCTGTAAAATATCTTGAATCTTTTCTGGCGAGTACCCTTCAGCCTGCATACGATTTGTAAAAGTTTTAACTAGAAACTGATGAAAAGGATTTGCGACTTTGCCTTCTTCTGTGGAATAGTAGCTGTGCAACTCATCTGCGATGGCAGGATTGTACCATTCTGCAAGGATTTTATTGGAAGAAACGAGAGTTCTGGACTGAGCAAAGAGTTGACCAATGAGGTCGGTCATGTCAATTTCCCAATCCAGTTCTTCGATCATAGCTTGGCGAACACGGTTGTTTTCATCTATATAGATGTCTAGAAAAATGGCTTCTTTACTCTCGTAATAGTTATAAAAAGAACCTACTGCCATACCAGCTTGTCTAGCAATTTCTGAAATTCCTGTCGCCTTGTAACCTTTTTTCGAAAAAACTTCATAGGCCGCTGTCTTTAAAGCTTGTTTTTTGTCCAATCTGATTTAACCTCCTTTGTTTCATGAATGAATAAGTTGATTTGTTCATTCATATTCTAACAAATCATGGCTAGATTGTCAATAAGAAGGCTAGATCTATTAAATAAGTTAAAGAAACGCTAACTAAATGAGTACAAAAAGGAAAATATAGGATAAGGCTGGAACTATACTTAAAAATAAGGTATGATATCAGTGGGAATGTTCTCTATATAGCATCTGTTTACTGATCTGGATTTGGGAAATAGGCTGCTAAACAGTATGAGACACTGATCCGTAGATTTGATATGAAGGGTTTTGATGCTTTGAGTAATAACAAAGGAGGAGCGCATGCACAAGATTTTACTAGTAGAGGATGACCAAGTTATTCGGCAGCAAGTTGGGAAACTGCTCTCTGAGTGGGGGTTTGAAGTCGTTTTGGTAGAGGATTTTATGGAAGTATTGAGCCTTTTTGTTCAGTCAGAACCTCATTTGGTCCTCATGGATATTGGTCTGCCTCTTTTTAATGGTTACCACTGGTGCCAAGAGATTCGCAAGATTTCCAAGGTTCCCATCATGTTTCTGTCTTCGAGAGATCAAGCGATGGATATCGTCATGGCGATCAATATGGGAGCAGATGACTTTGTGACCAAGCCTTTTGACCAGCAGGTGCTCCTTGCCAAGGTACAAGGCTTGTTGCGCCGTTCCTATGAATTTGGCCGTGATGAAAGTCTGCTAGAGTATGCGGGTGTGATCCTCAATACCAAGTCTATGGACTTGCACTATCAGGGGGAAGTTCTGAGTTTGACCAAGAATGAATTTCAAATTTTGCGGGTCTTGTTTGAACATGCTGGCAATATCGTGGCGCGTGATGACCTGATGCGGGAACTCTGGAATAGCGACTTTTTCATCGATGACAATACCTTGTCTGTCAATGTTGCTCGCCTGCGTAAAAAGTTGGAGGAACAAGGATTGGCAGGCTTTATCGAAACCAAGAAAGGGATAGGATACGGACTGAAACATGCTTGATTGGAAATCATTTTTTCTAGCCTATCTGTGTTCTCGCAGTCGCATCTTTGTCTATATTTTTTCATTAGGCTTTCTCGTCCTTCTCTTTCAGTTTTTATTTGCTAGTCTAGGAACTTATTTTCTTTATTTCTTTCTGCTCAGTAGTTTTTTGACCTTCTTATTTTTGGCTTGGGATATTTTTGCAGAAGCTCAGGTTTACCGGCAGGAAGTACTGTATGCTGAAAGAGACCCAAAGTCTCCTTTGGAGTGTGTGCTAGCGGAAAAACTCGAAGAGCGTGAGTCTGAATTGTATCAAAAGAAGTCAGAAGCGCAAAGCAAGCTGACGGATTTGCTTGACTACTACACCTTGTGGGTTCACCAAATCAAGACTCCCATTGCAGCGAGCCGTCTCTTGGTAGCAGAAGTGTCTGATCGTGATGTCAAGCAGCAACTGGAACAGGAAATATTTAAGATTGACTCCTATACCAATCTGGTGTTGCAGTATCTTCGTTTGGAAAGCTTCCACGATGACTTGGTATTTGAAAAGGTTCAAGTGGAGGACTTGGTTAAGGAAGTTGTCCGTAAGTATGCTCTTTTCTTTATCCAAAAGGGACTGACGGTCAATCTCCATGATCTTGACAAAATCATCGTGACCGATAGGAAGTGGTTGTTGGTAGTCATTGAACAAATCCTCTCAAACAGCCTCAAATACACCAAGGAAGGTGGACTAGAGATCTATATGGAAGGTCAGGAGCTCTGTATCAAGGATACGGGAATCGGGATTAAAAACAGCGATGTTCTCCGAGTCTTTGAACGTGGCTTTTCAGGCTATAATGGTCGTCTAACCCAGCAGTCATCTGGACTTGGACTTTATCTATCTAAGAAAATTTCTGAAGAACTGGGCCATCAGATTCGCATTGAGTCTGAGGTTGGAAAAGGAACAACCGTACGGATCAAATTCGCTGAAGTGAAGCTCGTTATTGAGTAAAAATAAATGAGAAAAAGCCTCCGAATGGAGGCTTTGGTGTTAACTACTTATTTCTCAACGCGCGATTTGTTGGCGATATCAGCCAGGATAGATTCAACAAAGTCATCAACTGAGACAGTGTGTGTTTCTTTTTGGCCGTAGCGGCGAACGTTGACTGTTCCGTCTTCCATTTCCTTGTCCCCAACGATCAATTGGTAAGGAATTTTGCTAGTTTGTGAAGCACGGATTTTGAACTGCATTTTTTCATTGCGCTCATCTACATCTGCACGGACACCGCGGTCACGGAGTTTCTTAGCCACTTCCCATGCGTAGTCTACGTGTTTTTCGTTAGAAACTGGGATGAGAGTTACTTGGTGTGGTGCAAGCCATGTTGGGAAGGCACCTTTGTAGTTCTCAATCAAGATAGCTGTGAAGCGTTCCATAGTTGAGATAACACCACGGTGAATCATAACTGGACGGTGTTCTTCACCATCAGGCCCGATGTATTTGAGGTCGAAGCGTTCTGGAAGCAAGAAGTCAAGCTGGATAGTCGAAAGGGTTTCTTCTTTTCCGAGAGCTGTCTTAACTTGGATATCCAATTTTGGTCCGTAGAAGGCTGCTTCACCTTCAGCTTCAAAGTAGTCAACACCCATTTCATCAAGTGCTGCACGAAGCATGGTTTGGGCATTTTCCCACATCTCATCGTTGTCAAAGTACTTGTGAGTATCTTGAGGGTCACGAAGAGAGAGACGGAAGCGGTATTCAGTCAAGTTGAAGTCTTCATAAACATCGATAATCAACTGAAGGGCACGTTGGAATTCTTCTTGGATTTGTTCAGGAGTTACAAAGAGGTGACCGTCGTTGAGGGACATTTCACGTACACGTTGAAGACCAGTGAGGGCACCAGATTTCTCGTAGCGGTGCATCATACCGATTTCAGCGATACGGATTGGCAATTCACGGTAAGAGTGAACATGGTGTTTGAAGACTTGGATGTGGTGTGGGCAGTTCATTGGACGAAGGACAAATTCTTCCCCGTCACCCATGTCCATAGTTGGAAACATGTCTTCTTGGTAATGATCCCAGTGACCAGAAGTCTTGTAGAGTTCAACAGAAGCAAGTGGTGGAGTGTAAACGTGTTGGTAGCCAGAAGCTAACTCCTTGTCTACGATGTAGCGTTCCAATTCACGACGGATAGTCGCACCGTTTGGCAACCAGAATGGCAAACCTTGTCCGACTTCTTGTGAAATCATGAAGAGGTCAAGCTCTTTACCAAGTTTACGGTGGTCACGTTCTTTAGCTTCTTCTCGCATTTGAAGGTAGTTTTTCAAGTCTTTCTTGTCAAACCAAGCTGTACCGTAGATCCGTTGCATCATCGCGTTGTCGCTATTTCCACGCCAGTAAGCACCTGCTACATGAAGAAGGTGGAAGATTTGGATGCGGCCTGTTGAAGGGACGTGAGGTCCACGGCAGAGGTCCACGTATTCACCTTGACGGTAGATGGTCAAACCACCCTCGTCTTCAGAGTGTTCTTCAATCAATTCCAACTTGTAAGGGTCGTTTTTGAAGATTTCACGCGCTTCATCTTTGGTTACTTCCTCACGAATAGATGGGAAGTTTTCTTTAACGATCTTTTGCATTTCTTCTTCGATACGAGGAAGGTCTTCGTTGGAGATTTGACCAGCCTGATTGTCCGTATCATAGTAGAAACCATCTTCAATAGCTGGACCAACTCCCAAGTGAATGTCTGGGAAAAGGCGACGAGCTGCTTGGGCGAACAAGTGGGCAGCTGAGTGGCGCAAGATTGGAAGGGCATCTTCGTGATCAGGTGTCACGATTTCGATGCTTCCATCTTCAGTGATAGCACGAGTCGTGTCGATGAGTTTGCCGTTGAATTTACCAGCGAGAGCTTTTTTAGCTAGAGAATTGCTGATGCTTTGTGCAATTTCAAAAGTAGTTACGCCAGATTCGAATTCACGAACAGCGCCATCTGGGAAAGTAATCTTAATCATGGTTTTCTCCTTAAATATTTATTCTATTTTTGTTGGGCAATTTTAAGAGCCGAGCAACTTCTTCCGCAGTCTGATTCTCTGATTGACTACCATCTGTTACAAGGCTAGAATAGCCTAATTTCATCGCTTCCTGCCGAACCATTTGGGCAAAAAGAATGTCTCGTTGCATCCAGTTTTCAAAAGCTTGCTCAGGATTGGTTGTTCCCTCTAAAACATAAGGAACCCATTCTCTCTGTTTATAGTGCTTTTTCTGAAAATCAGCTGTCGGAGTCAAGCATAGATAGGAAGACGCTGGACATTCAAGCTCCTTTACCAAGTGAGGCAAAAGTCCTGCTCCCTCAACCAAGAGAGGTCTGTTTTGATTTTTTATCAAGTAAGGTTTTACATAAGGAAAAATCTCTTCATAAAAGCGCCATTCTTCATCTGCCATCTCTTCTGGATTTCTCATCCAGATTTGTTCTGGACTTCTATCCTGTCTAAGAAGGCAAATTGGCTGTGAGTCTGCACTTGCTTGACTCATCATCTCATCTACCAGATCATCCAGTTTGATATGAAGCAGCTGATACTGTCTAGCAAGAAGTGAAGCAATTGTTGACTTCCCACTGCAAGGCGATCCGCCAATCATATAAAGCATCATTCTTCCTCCTTCTGACAAAATAAAAACGACATCCTCGAAAGGACGTCGCAACGTGGTTCCACCTTCATTTATGCAAGTCGAAAAGACCTACACCTCTGATTGGCTCTAACGTAGCCACCGTTTTATGTTTTCATAAAAGTCAGTAGAGTAGTATCAGTTTAGGCTCTCTATGCGTTTCCAGCAACCACGCACTCTCTAGTAGAAAGGGACTAAGTGACTTGTCTCTATGCATTATTATAGCATGATTGCGAGAATTTTCAAGGATTTTGTGAAAGTTTTTTATTTTTTCCTCGCTGGAGCATATATTTAATACCTGAACCTGAAGCCATACCAAGTAGGGCAAAGAGTTCATAAGCTAGGAAATAAACGAGAATGAATTCATTGAAAGTGATGATGGTAAAGCAATAGAGAAGAGCAATACCGAGCAGCCACCACAGTGAGAATTGGAAACGGTAGCTATAAAGAAGGGACACGATGAAGGTTGCCAAGGGTGAAAAGAGGATGATGTTATAAATGTAAAGCCCTTTCAACGTATAAGGATCAGATATCAGCAGCAAAAGCAACTCATAGAGGGGCCAGTAAAAGAAGAAAATGACAAGGCAGTATGGAATATACTTAAGATATTTCCGCATGGCAATAGTCCTCCAATCTACAAAAATTGAGAGATGTTGAAGACCACATAATCCTAAATGAAGGGGAACTCTCTACCTATATTATAGCACGGTTTGGAAGCTCTTACAAGTTAATGCAGTGAGCAGTGATAGTGATTTTTTGCAGTGTTTTCTGCTATAATACTAACAGAAGAAGTAAGAGGAAATGAGGAGAAAGAATGACGAAAATAGCAGTTCTTTCAGACATACATGGAAACACGACAGCCTTGGAAGCTGTACTGGCTGATGCAAGAGCAGCAAAGGTGGACGAGTACTGGCTTTTGGGGGATATTCTGATGCCGGGAACGGGACGTAGAAGGATATTGAATCTTTTAGCGGCTTTGCCTATCACTGCAAGAGTTCTTGGTAATTGGGAGAATAGTCTCTGGCGAGGTTTGCATCGTAAGCTAGATTTGACAAAAGCTAGTCATCGCTACCTCCTACGTCAATGCCAGTATATATTAGAAGAAATCAGCCCTGAAGAAATCGAAGACCTCCACAATCAACCCATGCAAGTTCATCGTCAGTTTGGTGATTTGATGGTGGGAATCACTCACCATCTCCCTGATAAAAACTGGGGTAGAGAGTTGATTCATACGGGAAAACAAGAAGATTTTGATAGATTAGTGACGGAACCGCATGCCTCCATCGCAGTATATGGCCATATCCACCAACATTTGCTTCGTTATGGAAGTGATGGACAGTTGATTCTTAATCCAGGGTCCATTGGACAACCCTTCTTTTTAGATGCGCGGTTGCGTAAGGACCTGCGTGCCCAGTATATGATCCTAGAGTTTGATGAAGCGGGTTTGTCTGATGTTGATTTTCGTCGAGTGGATTATGATGTAGAAGCCGAATTGCAGTTGGCTAAGGATGTAAAGCTCCCCTATTTTCAGGTCTATTATGAAAGTTTGGTAAATGGGATTCACCACACTCATAATCAGGAACTTCTGTGTGAAATTGCCAAAGAACAGGGGCATGATGCTGAGTTGGATGCATGGTTGGATAGTGGTAATGATTGACATTACAACGTAAAAGGGTATAATGGGTATCAGATAGGATGTGAAAGGAGAAGAAGATGCAAATTTCAAGTCGATTTACGATTGCGACTCATATGTTAATCATTATTGCCATCAAGAGTCAAGAGAGTAAGGTAACTAGTGATTTTCTCGCAGCTAGTGTTGGGGTCAATCCGGTCATTATTCGCAAAACCTTGTCTCAACTCAAAAAAGCTGAACTGATATCAGTTGCGCGTGGGACGGGCGGTACCGAGATTCTCAAAGACTTACAAGATATTAGTCTTTTTGATGTTTATCAGGCAGTCGAATGTTTAGGAAAATCTGGTAAACTCTTTAGTTTCCATGACAATCCCAACCCCAACTGTCCAGTAGGGGCCAATATTCATGAAGTTTTAGATCAAAAATTGCTAGATATCCAAGAAGCGATGGAAAACCAGCTTCGTCAGACGAGTCTGGATCAGGTTGTGGCAGATACTCAGGATAAAATGACAAAGTAAGAGGGCTAGAGTCCTCTTTTTCTATTACCGCTCTTTTTATGAGTTGGGCAAGAAGAATTGTGGTAAAGTGTACTAGATGCTTTACGGTAAACTATAAAGAAAAATGTGAGCCTCGGTTTCAGGTTCACATTTCATTTTTTACTCATGGCAAAATAGCCTTTAGTTGGTTCAGAATGGTTTGTAAGGTTACGACCGCTTGTTCTCTTTGTTGTGGTTGATAGAGTAGCTGGAAATACTTGCGAATAGTTTCTTCAAATTGCTTAGGGAGGAGAGTACAATTGGTCTTTGCGTACTCCAACATTCGTTTTTCACCAGGATGAGTTTGCTCATTGAGGGCAAACAGCAAGTCAAAGTAGGAAGCAAAAAATTCACTTGTACGATGATTCATGCTAAGAAGATCTTGACGTTTGATAGCTTTTTCAATTTGATGAGAGAAGGCAGGCATGGCCTGGTCTAGCAAAAGGAGTTGCCTTTCAATGATATGTTTTTTAAGTTCCTGAGGATAGGGAATCTGGTAAGTCTTTTGGAGAGAAGCATAGCGTCCATTTGGATCGTATAGGATTTTGCTATGGAGTAGATTGTGCCACATGCAAGTTGTATAGGCATTTTGAGCTTTGTGTTGAAAAACGGTTGAGTTCAATTCCTGTTCAAACGACTCCAGCGAACGATAAATCAACTCGATTTCGACACCGTTGTTTAGCACGCAGTCATCCTCTAGTTCCCAAAACTGGTTTCCAATTTCCATATAAGAACAGTACTTACTCAGAATGTTTTGGCGAATCGTCTCATCAATAGGAGAGTTGAGATAGACATAAACGTCATAGTCAGAATTTTGATCATAGTTTTGTCCTGCACGAGAACCACCAAGAGCGATGGCTTCTACTTGCTCCAATTGAGAGAATTCTTTGTAAAGTTCGTTGATCATGATTTTTCTCCTTGCTTTATGGTTTTAAAGTCATTTTATCAAAAAGTAAAACGTTTGCATAGCATTAAGTTGCTACTTTTTCATTTATAGCAAAAAATGTGAACCCCTGTTGTTGGTTCACATTTCTTTTTTTATTCTGCTGCTTGTTGCCAACGTTTGGCTAGCATGCGAGACAGGCTAGAGATTGATAGGTTAAAGCTGAAGTAGATGAGGGCAATCAGGATGTAAAGGCTAAAGACCTGCTCTGGTTCGAAATAGCGTCCCATGAGAATTTGGCTGGCGCCAAAGAGTTCTTGTAGGGCGATAACCGAGTAGAGGAGACTGGTATCCTTAATCACGGTTACAAACTGAGAAATGATAGCTGGCAGCATTTTACGGATCGCTTGTGGGAGGATGATATGGTAGAGGATTTGCACAGAGGCGAATCCTTGCGACATTCCTGCTTCGTACTGGCCCTTGTCCACGGCATTGAGACCACCACGGATAATCTCAGCCAAGGCTGCTGATGTAAAGAGGGTGAAGGCGGTAATACCAGCTGGTGTGGACTTCATCTTGAACACCAAAAAGATGGTAAAAATCCAGAGGAGGTTGGGAACGTTACGTACAAACTCGATATAAATGCTGGATATGATTTGCAAGACAGGATTTTTCCCGTTTCTCATGACGGCTAGCACTGTTCCGATAAGGGTCGAGAGGACGATAGCAATCAGAGAAATGTAGAGGGTCAAGCCAAATCCTTTAAAGATAAAGACTAGGTTATCTGGGGTTAAAACTTCTAAAATAGATTCCATAGTAACCTCCTAAAGTGAATAGGCTTTTTTGTTGGCTTGCTCCATCTTGCGACCAAACTGGGCGACAGGGAAGCAAAGGGCAAAGTAGAGAAGAGCAGCGCCTAGAAAGGCTGGGATGTAGTTTCCGTTGAGAGCTGACCAAGACTTGGTCACAAACATCAAGTCTACTCCAGAGATTATAGCTACGGTAGAGGTATTCTTGATGAGGTTAACGATTTGGTTGGTCAAAGGAGGAAGGATGATACGAAAGGCCTGAGGCAAGATAATCAAGCGCATGGCACTGATATAGGTAAAACCTTGCGACAAGGCGGCCTCCATTTGACCATTAGGAATAGACTGAATCCCTGAACGAATAACCTCCGCAATATAGGCACCGTGATAGAGACCTACACATAGTACAGCTGTCCAATAAATCGGAATCATGATGGTGTGTTCACTGATAAGAGGCAAACCATAAAAGACGATGACAAACTGCACCAAGAGGGGAATGTTTTGATAAAATTCGACAAAAATACGAGCCAAAACACGCAAGAATGGGCGTTTGCTAGTTGACATGGCCCCAAAGAAGATGCCCAAAACCATAGCGAGGATAAAGGAACCAACCGCTAGGGCAAGGGTGAAGAGGAAACCATTGAAAAATTGTCCAAAATCCTGAAAATAGGCTGTCCAAGATGATAAATCTGTCATGGGGTGTCCTCCTTAATCTGCAGTATGGCTAGATGGTTTAAGCTTGTAACGGTCATAAAGTTTCTGCAAACTACCATCTTTGCTCCATTTAGTGACCAAGGTATCAAGATAGTCGTTTAGCTCGGTATTTGATTTCTTGGTAACAATACCGTAGTCAGATGGCTTAAAACTATCATCTAGTAGTTCTGTCCGTTTACTGATGTAGCCAGACAGGATAGAACGGTCTACAGAAAAGGCATCAATACGGTGAGCGTGAAGGGAAGTAATCAATTCTGGGTAGGAACCAAGTTCGACGAATTTAAAGGTTAGACCTTTCTTTTTGCCCAGTTCAGTAATCAAGCGTTGGGTGATGGAACCTTGAGCAACTCCGATCGTTTTACCGTTTAGCTCTTCAATGCTTTTGATGTTGGCGGATTTATTGACCAAAAAACCAGAAGCATCCGTATAGTAGGGACTGGTGAAGTTGTATAATTTTTTACGTTCGTCTGTGATAGTGAAAGTTGCGATATCCATATCGACTTGTTCATTGTCTAGAAGGGGGCCACGTGTCTGAGCGGTAACTGGAACGTAGCGAATCTTGACTTTGAGTTCGTCTGCAATCATCTTGGCCAAGTCCGTTTCGATACCAGAATAAGTCTCGGTCTTGGGATCCTTGTAGCCAAAATTAGGAACGTCTTGTTTGACACCGACAACTAGTTCGCCTCTTTTTTGAATGTCTGCGACGCTGGTATCGGCTTGGACTGGTTTGGCAGCAGCAAGGCTGAAAAGGCTAATCAATAATGCTGATAAAAAGAGTTTCTTTTTCATAGGCTCCTCCTTATTTGACTTTGTCACTTTCGTGGTTGATAATTTTGCTGAGGAATTGTTGGGCACGAGGTTCGCTTGGATTGTCGAAAAAGTCATCGACATCTGTCGTATCCACCAAAACTTCTCCGTCAGCCATAAAGATAATGCGGTCAGCAACTTCACGGGCAAAGCCCATTTCGTGGGTAACGATGATCATGTTCATCCCGTCATGTGCCAGTTTTTGCATAACTGCTAGAACATCTCCGATAGTCTCAGGATCAAGAGCAGATGTTGGCTCATCAAAGAGGAGGAGTTCCGGATGCATGGCAAGACCACGAGCGATGGCAATCCGTTGTTTTTGTCCACCAGATAGCATGGCTGGATAGGAATCTTTCTTGTCCCACATATTTACAAATTCCAAATATTTTTGGGCTGTTTTTTCAGCTTCTTTTTTATCAATTCCTAGAACTTTTACGGGTGCAAGTGTTACGTTTTCTAACACTGTTTTGTGAGGGTAGAGGTTAAAATGCTGGAAAACCATGCCGACTTCCTTGCGAAGAGGAACTAAATCTTTCTGGCTGGCACCTGCTACTTGGTGTCCATTGACTAGGAGACTTCCTTTGTCAACAGCCTCTAAACCATTGATCGTACGGATAAGAGTAGACTTCCCAGAGCCGGAAGGTCCAAGCAGGACAACAACTTGTCCTTTTTCAAAACGGAGATTGATGTCGCGGAGTGCGTGGTAGTCTCCGTAATATTTTTCGACGTGTTCAAATTCTACTAAAGCCATGAGAGATCTCCTTTGTGTTAGGTTTTATAACATGATTCTACAACAAAAGAATGTTCTTGTCAAATTAAATCAGAAAAAAATTAGTAAAATTGTAGTAAAAAGTAATCAAGATAGAGAAAATGCCTAAATCATGTTATAATGAAACGATAGAATTCTTAGAAAGAGTGGATGTTTTTTTGATAACTCCTACTTATGAATGGCAGTTTGCCCCGCAGGTTGAAGATGCGGATTTTACAAAGATAGCCAAGAAGGCTGGACTGGGTCCTGAGGTGGCTCGGTTATTATTTGAAAGAGGGATTCAGGATGAAGAAAGTCTAAAGAAGTTTTTAGAACCTTCTTTAGAGGACTTACATGACCCCTATCTGCTTCATGATATGGACAAGGCAGTGGAACGGATTCGTCAGGCCATTGAAGAAGGGGAAAACATTCTCATCTATGGAGACTACGATGCGGATGGTATGACTTCAGCGTCGATTGTGAAGGAAAGTTTGGAACAACTTGGTGCCGAGTGCCGTGTTTATTTGCCAAATCGTTTTACCGATGGCTATGGACCAAATGCCAGTGTCTATAAATACTTTATCGAGCAAGAGGGAATTTCCTTGATTGTGACAGTGGATAATGGGGTTGCGGGTCACGAAGCCATTGAATTGGCCCAGTCTATGGGAGTGGATGTCATTGTGACCGACCACCATTCCATGCCAGAAACCCTTCCTGATGCCTATGCGATTGTTCACCCTGAACATCCAGATGCGGACTATCCTTTCAAATATCTGGCTGGTTGCGGAGTGGCCTTTAAGCTAGCTTGTGCCCTTTTAGAGGAAGTACAAGTGGAGCTGCTCGATTTGGTCGCCATCGGAACTATTGCAGATATGGTGAGCTTGACAGATGAAAACCGTATCTTGGTTCAGTATGGTCTAGAAATGCTGGGGCATACTCAGCGCATCGGTCTGCAAGAAATGCTAGACATGGCTGGGATTGCTGCGAATGAAGTGACAGAAGAAACGGTTGGCTTTCAGATTGCCCCTCGTTTAAATGCCTTGGGGCGATTGGATGATCCCAATACTGCCATTGATTTGCTGACTGGATTTGATGATGAGGAAGCACATGAGATTGCCCTCATGATTCACCAGAAAAATGAAGAACGTAAGGAAATCGTCCAGTCAATCTATGAAGAAGCTAAGACCATGGTGGATCCTGAGAAGAAGGTCCAGGTTTTGGCTAAGGAAGGCTGGAATCCTGGCGTTCTGGGTATCGTAGCTGGGCGCTTGCTAGAGGAATTGGGGCAGACAGTCATCGTTCTTAATATAGAAGATGGCCGTGCCAAGGGCAGTGCACGCAGTGTGGAAGCGGTCGATATTTTTGAAGCTCTGGATCCCCATCGAGATCTCTTCATCGCATTCGGTGGCCATGCTGGTGCAGCAGGAATGACGCTGGAAGTGGAGAAACTTTCAGATTTATCTCAGGTCTTGGAAGACTATATCCGTGAAAAAGGCGCAGATGCTGGGGGTAAGAACAAGTTAAATCTAGATGAAGAGCTAGACTTGGAGACACTTAGCTTGGAAACGGTTAAAAGCTTTGAACGCTTGGCACCTTTTGGAATGGACAATCAGAAACCTGTCTTTTATATCAAGGATTTTCATGTCGAAAGTGCCAGAACCATGGGAGCAGGCAATGCCCACCTCAAACTAAAGATCTCCAAGGGTGAGGCGAGTTTTGAAGTGGTGGCCTTCGGTCAAGGTAGATGGGCAACAGAATTTGCTCAAACCAAGAATTTAGAGTTGGCAGTCAAATTGTCTGTCAACCAATGGAATGGTCAAACTGCCCTCCAGTTGATGATGGTGGATGCGCGTGTGGAAGGCGTTCAACTCTTTAACATTCGTGGGAAGAACGCAGCCTTGCCAGAAGGGGTTCCAGTCTTGGATTTTGCTGGAGAATTGCCAGATCTAGCGACCAGTGAAACTGTGGTTGTGAAAAACATTCCTGAGGATATTACCTTGCTTAAGACCGTTTTTCAGGAACAGCATTTCTCTGCGGTCTATTTCAAAAACGACATTGACAAGGCCTACTATCTGACAGGTTATGGAACCAGAGAGCAGTTTGCTAAATTGTACAAGACCATTTACCAGTTTCCAGAGTTTGATATTCGCTACAAGCTCAAAGATTTGGCAACTTATCTCAATATCCAACAAATCTTGCTGGTCAAGATGATCCAAGTATTTGAAGAGCTGGGCTTTGTGACGATCAAAGATGGTGTCATGACAGTTGATAAAGAAGCGCCGAAAAGGGAAATTGCTGAGAGTCAGATTTACCAAAATCTCAAACAAACCGTCAAAGACCAAGAAATGATGGCTCTTGGAACAGTTCAGGAAATCTATGATTTCTTAATGGAAAAAAGTGAATAGAGATAGAAAGAGTTGGCTTGCTGACTCTTTTTATATTCATGAATAAGCTCCAATTGGAGTCGGTTTTGTGTTATAATGAGGAAAGAGGACTAGTTGGCAGATAAACTGGTTAAAGGAAAGCCTGGAGGTGTCAAATGGATAAGCTGAAGAAAAAGAGATTACGAGCGGACTATAAAAAGCAAGAAAGACAAAAATTCGAAGAAAGTTTGCCCCTGTCAAGGGAGCTCTTTTTTGACTTGTTTGACTTTTTGGATGTAGAGCTTGAATATCAAGCTTGTCAGGACGATTTTTTATTAACACAAACATTTCTAGAAGAGCACAATGTGGATATCGAAACAGTTAGAGACTTTTTAGAAGCAAATGGAGCCTACTGTGACTGCGAAGTGCTATTCAATGTCGCGGAAAGATTTGAAGAGTGACAGGAAGCTAGTCAGAAAACATTCTTTTGAGGAGCTTGTAGTTCTCACTTGTTTGTGCATTTGAGAAGAGTTATTTATAGTTCTTTAACTGGAAACCTTCATTTTGAAAATTAGTAAAAAAATGGTATAATGAGTGGAAAAGATTCGGCTGAAAGTGAATTGGACTTTCAGAAAAAGAGAGCATTTAAAGCTCTACAAACAGTTGAAGTGACTATTCGGAGGAAAAATGAATACTATTAAATTAACAACACTTGGGGGTGTACGTGAAAATGGGAAAAATATGTACATCGCTGAAATCGATGGTTCTATTTTTGTTTTGGATGCGGGGCTTAAATACCCTGAAAATGAACAGCTTGGGGTTGACGTCGTTATTCCAAATATGGACTACCTTTTTGAAAATAGTGATCGTATCGCTGGGGTCTTTTTGACCCACGGACATGCGGATGCCATTGGTGCCCTGCCTTATCTTTTGGCAGAGGCTAAGGTGCCTGTGTTTGGTTCTGAGTTGACCATTGAGTTGGCCAAACTCTTTGTCAAAGGGAATGATACGGTTAAGAAATTCAATGACTTCCATGTGATTGATGAAGATACAGAGATCGACTTTGGAGGGACTGTGGTTTCCTTCTTCCGTACAACTCACTCTATCCCAGAAAGTTTGGGAATAGTCCTGAAAACAGCTGAAGGTAGCATTGTTTACACAGGGGACTTCAAGTTTGACCAGACAGCTAGCGAATCCTATGCGACGGATTTTGCTCGTTTGGCAGAGATTGGTCGTGATGGTGTTTTGGCGCTCCTCAGTGACTCTGCGAATGCAGACAGCAATATCCAGGTAGCTAGCGAGAGTGAAGTTGGGGATGAAATTACCCAGACCATTGCAGACTGGGACGGTCGTATCATCGTTGCGGCAGTTGCCAGCAATCTCTCTCGTATCCAGCAAGTTTTTGATGCCGCTGCAGATACAGGTCGCCGAGTTGTTTTGACTGGTTTTGATGTTGAAAATATTGTCCGAACAGTGATTCGTCTCAAAAAATTATCTCTAGCCAACGAAAGTCTCTTGATTAAACCAAAAGAAATGTCTCGATTTGAAGACCATGAGTTGATTATCCTTGAGACGGGTCGTATGGGTGAGCCTATTAATGGACTTCGTAAGATGTCCATTGGACGCCACCGCTATGTGGAAATCAAAGATGGGGACTTGGTCTATATCGTAACGACTCCATCTATCGCCAAAGAAGCCGTCATGGCGCGTGTTGAAAACATGATCTACCAAGCTGGTGGTGTGGTGAAACTCATTACCCAAAGCTTGCGAGTATCCGGACACGGGAATGCGCGTGATTTGCAGTTGATGATCAATCTTTTGCAACCAAAATACCTCTTCCCTATTCAAGGGGAATACCGTGAGTTGGATGCGCATGCCAAGGCTGCCATGGCAGTTGGAATGTTGCCAGAGCGTATCTTCATTCCTAAAAAGGGAACGACCATGTCCTACGAACACGGAGACTTTGTTCCAGCTGGAGCTGTTTCTGCAGGTGATGTCTTGATTGATGGAAATGCCATCGGTGATGTTGGAAATGTCGTCCTTCGTGACCGTAAAGTCTTGTCAGAGGATGGAATCTTTATCGTGGCGATCACTGTCAACCGTCGTGAGAAGAAAATTGTGGCCAAGGCTCGCGTCCATACACGTGGATTTGTTTATCTCAAGAAGAGCCGCGATATTCTCCGTGAAAGTTCAGAATTGATTAACCAAACGGTAGAAGAGTATCTTCATGGTGATGACTTTGACTGGGCAGATCTCAAAGGCAAGGTTCGTGACAATCTGACCAAGTACCTCTTTGATCAAACTAAGCGTCGTCCAGCAATCTTGCCAGTCGTGATGGAAGCAAAATAATAAGCAGAATACCTACAGAAAAAGTCGAAATTCGGCTTTTTCTTATAGAATAGTAAAAGGAGACAACCATGGCAGTTATGAATATCGAGTATTACTCTGAAGTTTTGGATATGGAGTGGAGCGTTACTGTACTTTATCCAGATGCCAGTCGAGTAACTGAACCAGATTGCACAGATATTCCTGTTCTTTATCTTTTGCACGGAATGTCAGGGAATCAAAATAGCTGGCTCAAACGTACCAATGTCGAACGCTTGTTGCGCGGAACCAATCTCATTGTTATCATGCCCAATACTAGCAATGGTTGGTACACCGATACCCAGTATGGTTTTAACTACTTTACTGCTCTAGCAGAAGAGTTACCTCAGGTTATGAAACGTTTCTTCCCCAATATGACCAGCAAGCGAGAAAAGACCTTTATTGCAGGCCTCTCCATGGGTGGCTATGGTTCCTTCAAGCTAGCTCTAGCAACTGATCGTTTTTCTCACGCAGCTAGTTTTTCTGGTGCGCTCAGTTTTCAGGAATTTTCTCCCGAAAGTCAGGATCTGGGCTCACTTGCCTACTGGCGAGGAGTTTTTGGAGAAATCAAAGACTGGACAGCTAGCCCTCATTCGCTTGAAACTATCGCTGCGAAATCGGATAAAAAGACCAAACTATGGGCTTGGTGTGGGGAGCAAGACTATCTCTACTCTGCAAATAATCTCGCAGTGAAAAACCTCAAAAAACTTGGTTTTGAGGTGACCTATAGTCATAGTCCAGGTAAGCACGAGTGGTACTACTGGGAAAAACAATTGGAGCGTTTTTTAGCTACATTACCAATTGACTTCAAATTAGAAGAGAGACTGAGTTAGTTTTTATAAATGAACCAATATTTATAGTTGTTTTTGGCTTAAACAAAGTATAAATTTCTAATTATCTTTTTATATTTTCTTAAATGCTCGTAAAGCCTTATTCTATGTGCTTTCGAGTATTTTTACTGTAGGAAGATACTTCACGTTTCTTTGCATATTTCCTCATGTCTTAGCTGTCAGAAGTGGTAAATAAGTAGTAAATTCATTTGTACTACTAAGCAACAAGACGCTCCTGTTGCTTCTCTTTATTCAAGCGTTTCATTTCTGCCATTGCAGAATCGAATGTTGCATGTGCGTAATAGTTCAGCGTCATGGCTATATTAGCATGTCCCATAATGTACTGTAATGCCTTTGGATTCATTCCTGCATTTGCATAGTTGGTACAGAATGTATGTCGCAAACTATGTGGAGTGATGTGTGGCAATTTATCCTCGTTATACTTATTGTATTTCTTAACAAGACCTTTCATCATGCCGTTGTAATCACTTGCCACTTTTGGATAGTTCTTTCTATTAAGAAAGAGGAAATCACTATATCCATCAATCTCAACACGCTTATCATTCTTTCGATTCGCTAACACTCGCTTAAATGCTTGATAGGCTTCTTCAACCATAGGAACTTGACGTTCGCCACTTTTGGTCTTTGGTGTTTCAATGTAGTACCCAATTTCAGTATCTCTCAATAGCTGATGGTCTATATTGACAAGACGATTCTCAAAATCTAAATCTGGAAGTGTCAAACCACCAAACTCTGAAATACGAAGACCTGTTTTTAAGAGTATCAGAATTTCATCATAATTTTTGCTGTAGGTTTTATCAGCTTTTGCAAAGGCTAACAGTTTTTCTTCCTGTTCTTCTGTTAGTACGGTCTTAGGGACAGTATCATCATCAAGAACTGCTTTCAGTTGAAAGTCAAATGGATTCTTCCGAACACAATCATCTTGTATAGCAATATAGAATGAAGCCTTTAAAGAACGTTTGTAGTTATTGATGGTTTGATAAGCATAACCATTTTCACTCATTCTAATAGCCCATTCTTTAGCGTCTGATGGCTTAATACTGTCAATACTTCTTACACCTAACTTGTCTTTCTTCAAAATATCCATAAGATATTTGCGTCCAGTTTCAGTGTTTTTTCTAACCTTTGGTCTTTGAGCGTTCTGTTTTGCGTAAAGCTGGCAGAGTGTCATTTTCTTTCCTACAACATCAATACCATCATGAATGTCTTTCTGTAACTCTGCGATTTTCTCTCTAAGTGAGATACAATCACGCTTTCCTGCTGGTACTCGGTCTGTAGCCACAAGTTTCCACGAGTAAACAAATTGCGGTTCTCCAAATGAATCTATATATTTGTATAAGTATCTTCCGTCTTTTCGTTGGCTCTCTCCAGTCTTTAAGATTCGACCTTTATTGTCACGTCTTTTTTCTGACATGGCATTTGCTCCTTTCCTTTATGGAAAGAGCCTTGATACGACTTAATACTATTTTATCATATACAAGACCCTTTGGCGACGCTAGATTGCGTCCAATGTATCTATAATTTTTTCAAATTGTTTTCGTTTAATCTGAATACGATTGCCATTCATAATCAGCCAATTTGCATTTTTATTTTCCTCTGCCAAGCGTCGTAGCTTGTTTTCGCCAATACGAAAATATTTTGACGCTTCTTCAATGGTTAGGGTATAACGTTCCCAAATAGGAATGTCAGTCTGCTTCATAAAATCCTCCTTTCCAAATCACTTATTTGGATTTCATAAAAGTTGTTTTACCAGCAATCGAACAGCTTTAGCAAAGCTCACGGGAGTTCCACCCCTGCATGGTTCTCATGTAGCCATACTCATTGCCTGCGACGGTTTTATCACGCTCGGACTATTGACTGTATGGGAGTATCATTATCACGATAAGAATGTCGTTGCAGGCAATCCTGCTAAAGATTGCTTCTCGGATCACTAACATGAATCGCTCGCTATCTTTATAAGATAGGTCATGGCGGTTAGTTCCGTTGGCTCTTTTCTTATCGAAACGTATTCGATTACTTTTATTCAGTTTTCAAAGAACAATGGCTCGTTAGCCTATCAAAACACATTGAAAGCTCAATATGCTTTGGTGGAATAACAAACCTCCCTGTTCGGGAAGCGTGGAATGGTTTAGCACGCTTCCACGAAAGGAGAGAGGATATTACTTAATTTCAAATGACAAAATCTTTGTAATCAGTCTGGTTTCCATTCTTCCACGTAAGACTTCATCAACGACCATACTTTGATTGCCATATTCATCTTTCATAAGTCGTAGGGAACGCTTCGTTATGTACCCTCTGTAATGATGTAGAATCTGGTTAATCGCTTCGGTATCGCCATCTGTTGCCTTTACAATGAGAGGAAAGGGAATCATAGGATATTGTGTTTTCATTCTTCAAATTCCTCCATAAACTTTTTAATTAAGGCTAGTCCACTGGTTCTATGCCGATAGACAGTAGAACGGTTCAATTTCAACAGGTCTGCAATTTCTGAATCGCTCATGTCCATAAAGTAAAACAGCAGTAGAATTTCACGTTTCTTGTCTGGCAACTCACGTAATGCTTCACTCAACAAATCATTTTCAACGCCTACTGATAACCCATTGAGTGTAAAAATCTGAAAGTCAGTTGAATAGTTATCTGTTGTCGCAAACTGGCTAACAAGATAATCGCCAACATCCGAAAAGGACACCTCACGCTTTGCAATCCTTGAAAGATAAAGCATATAATTCTTTCGCTCGTCTTCCATAGCACGTTTACAGATATAGTCAAACTGATTTTCTATTGTGGTCTGAAAAGAAGATGGTTTCATGTTTCTCACCCCCTTTCTGTCTAGGAAAGGAAGTGAGCCTTGCTCGTTTATCTCCTTTCACTCTTAGTCCCAATGTGAAAGGGGGATTTGTTGCATTACTGATAAATAAACTTTGTAAAAAAGTTCTGAATAGCCAAAAAAGCATATAAACAGATTTATTTCTCTGTTTACATGCTTCTGTTATTCTATCTATATGATTTATAAAACCACATTGGTGGACGTACTTATCTATTGCAGATAGACGACTTTTTTTGACAAGAACCCAATGTAAGGAAATTTATTGTATATGATGTACTTCATGGCGACGTTGACCTCCAACAAACCGCCATTTGGAAGTAATATACAATATTTTAACAGCGTAAATAGCACTACCATATAACGGTTTTTTTTATTGGCGTTTAGTAGTGCTTTTTATTAAATATAAACCTATAAACCATATAACACGTTTTTCTATACCTGTTTTTAATTCAGTAGGAACAATAAAATGTATAGAGGTGGTCTACTATGCGTAAAAAAGAAGATAAATATGATTTTAGAGCCTTTGGTTTAGCCATTAAAGAAGCTCGATTGAAACGAGGTTTAACTCGTGAACAAGTGGGAGCATTGATTGAAATTGACCCACGGTACTTAACTAATATTGAAAATAAAGGGCAACACCCCAGCATACAAGTTCTTTATGACCTTGTATCGTTACTTCATGTTTCCGTTGATGAATTTTTCTTACCTGCTAATAACTTGGTAAAAAGCACCCGACGATTACAGATAGAGAAATACATGGATAGCTTTACAGACAAAGAACTATCCTTAATGGAATCTTTAGCCAGCGGTATCAACGAAGCAAGAAACATCGAAGACTAATTAAAAGAATCCATACATAACGGAAAGAGCCGATAAAATGAGATTGTATTAATCTCATTTTATCGGCTCTGCGTCTTTGCGTCTGGCTCTGTAATCACAGTTACTTTGAACTGCTTTATTTCAATTAAATTTTCTTGTCTGCATTTCGGACAATAGAGGGGGAATTTTTTTAATTCAGTATCTTCCCTTATCTTTAATCGTGTTTTATTTCCACATACAGGACACAATATCCACTTGTAGTTTATAATAACTATCTCCTCCTTTACACTTTAATTCAAATCTTTATTAAAAAATATTTCATCTTATTTAACAAGAAACCATATTTATATAACAACATAAAATACACTAAGTTATTTTATTGAACATATATCGTACTTTATCTATCCGACTATTTGGACGACGGGGCTGGCAAACAGGTTCACCGGTAGTAACATGGTACCCTTTTAACTCTGTTAAACAAACACTACGTCCATTTGTAAAGAAAGTTAAATCACTACGATATTCTTGAATACACCGAGCAGGGATTTCTCCACTAAGAATGACCTCATTATTTTTCAATTGAGTGTCTACGATGTTCGCACAATATTTAGGAGCATCGTTGTATGCTCGTGAAAGATATTCCTGTGGCGCATAAATTTTAAAACTAAGATATGGCTCTAACAATTCTGTTCCAGCTTTTTTTAAGACTTGTTCCAATACAATAGGAGCAAGCATCCGAAAATCTGCTGGGGTACTAACAGGGCTATAGTATAAGCCATACTTAAAACAGATTTTACAGTCCGTCACATTCCAACCATACAATCCTTGTTCACAGCCATAGCGTATCCCCTCCATAACTGCATTTTGAAACGATTGATTTAAGTATCCAAGAGAAACCGAGCTCTCATACTGTACTCCGCTCCCTAATGGAAGCGGTGCTACAGATAGACCAATGGAAGCCCAGAAAGGATTCGGTGGAACTTCGATGTGAATGGTATACTCTGCTTTTTTTAACGGTCTTTCCATATAAATGACTGTAGGCTCTTTTATTTCTATCTCCACATGATACTTTTCTTGCAGCAGAGCACAAGTCACTTCCATTTGTACTTTCCCTAAGAAAGAAAGTATGATTTCATGTGTCGCAGAATCCACATAATATCGCAGAAGCGGGTCACTGTCGGAGATTTCTAAAAGTGCATCAAGTAACATTTCCCTTTGTTGAGGTTTGCTCGGTTCAACAGTCGTTTGCAGCAGAGGGAGGGGATTTTCAATTCTCTCTCTCTGTGGCAATAGCTTTGTATCTCCAAGAACACTATTTAACTTCAAAAACTCATTCTGCAAAATAACAATTTCCCCGGAATAAGCCTTATCGATTTTACATAATTCACCATTTATTGAAGTATACATTTCTGTAATTTTTATTTTTTCCTTTTCCGATATTCTAACCGAATCTCGCAAATGCAGTACGCCACTATAAAGACGTATATATGCAAGACGCTGTCTTTTTTCCGAATACTCAATTTTGAAAACTTTTCCGCAAAGTTCAGACTGACCTCGATGTGTTGATGAATAAAATTTATTCGTAATCACTTCTATAAGGTTATCAATCCCTATATTGTTTTTTGCACTTCCGTGATAAACAGGGAACAGGGAACAATTATGAAATCTTATGCTTTCCTCTTGTTCGAGTTCTAATGCTTCCAATAATTTCCCAGACGTATATTTCTCCAAAAGGTAATCATTTCCTTCTATTACCATATCCCATTGTTCAGATTCGGTAAAGTTCATTACACGCATATTAGGATGCAGTTCTACCTTCTGTTTGATTACAATTTCCGCAGAAAGTTTCTCTTTAATATCCTGATAAACCGTTGATAAATCAATTCCATTTTGGTCAATCTTATTGATAAAAAAGATTGTGGGAATACCTATTTTCCTAAGTGCATGAAACAATATACGAGTTTGTGCTTGTACGCCATCTTTTGCAGAAATCAGTAGAATTGCCCCATCTAATACTGATAATGAACGATATACTTCTGCTAAAAAATCCATATGTCCTGGCGTGTCTATGATGTTTATCTTAGTATTTTTCCACTGAAAAGAGGTTATCGCCGTCTGAATTGTAATTCCTCTCTGACGTTCTAAAAGCGTATTATCCGTTTTCGTTGTACCTCTGTCCACGCTTCCTAATTCTGTAATCGCTCCACTGTTATATAATAAGCTTTCTGTTAAGGTAGTTTTTCCCGCATCAACATGAGCTAAAACTCCAATATTAATAATTTTCATGTGATTTTCCTCCATTCAAAAGCCCAAAAGGGCATAAAAATCCCAGTGATAAATACTCTTATCACTGGGATTTTTATGCATAACCATAGGCATACAAAGCATACAGATATTCTCCGGATACTTTAGAATCACATGATAAAGGTATTCTTAAACTGGGTACAAAAAACTAAGCCCTCCTAAAAAAGGACATCCAATTATTTGTTCCCACTATCAAATTGACAGTTTATTTAAGAATACCTTGCCGCATATTTATTAACTCCTTTTAAATAGATACTTAAATAATAGCACGTAAGAGCATATTTGTAAAGGAATCTCCAATTTTTTATCAAAGAGAGTACGTGATTACAAAATAGCTGTAATAATGTACCAATATTTGTTATTCTATAATCTTCCAATTACTCCCGTTCTTTTCAAGTACCAAATCAAATTGAGATACCTGCGTTGCTTTGGTCTGCTGGTCGATATACTCCACTGTCAGCGATACCGTGACTTGATTATCCTTACGATTGTGAATAGGATTTACCAGTTCTTGAAAGATGTACTCTTTTCCGATTGGTTTTAATATCCCGTCATTCACATAGTAGGAAAGTTCACTGGCTGTCGCTGTAGGATAGAGCTTGAAGAACGTCGTTAAAAACTCATTGATTTCATTGGTTGTAATGGAATCAACCGTCCCCTCACTTTCAATGGCTTTTGGTTTATAACTTGATTTCTTAGGTATGTTGGTAATGGTCGGATTCTTAACCAGTACCATATTTCCAGAACCATCTACATAGACACTCACTATATAAGCAGAGTGGACGGTCTTTGTATTTTCTCCCTCTGTAATGAGCTGGTCTACACTGTAGGTTACATTAAACTCATTGTCGCCAGTTGGCTCTACCGTCCATATCTGAAATCCTCTTACAGAAGACGATACAGGAATATCTTTGCGTACTGTATCAACATTGAGAGCTTGAAGTTCATCTGTCAGATAGCCTTTTAGACTTTCCATTCGATTATCAATGGACTTATCGGATTGCTCCCATGAATAGTAGACTTTCGCAAAGTTCTCTACAAAATTTTCTACATGATGAGTATCAACGTATTCCTTTTCTATGATAGTTGTTTCGTGAATAGTATGAGTATCTATAGCTGTAAAGTGCTTGAATATCGCAAAGCTGAAACTAAGCCCTAAAAGTACCCACAAGGCAATCACAACCTTTTTATGAGGATTGACCTTATAGTAGACACGAGGTTTCTTTTCCTTTGGTATCTGTTTTTCTTTATTCTGATTTTTTCTAAATTTCATCATTAAATCTTCCTTTCTCATTGTTTGATTCGTCCTGCTCCCACTAAATGCTGTTGCCAGTAGGGGCTTGTTAAGTCGGCATAACCGATTGGGTCGCCTGCATGAAACATACGGTTATTGCCAAGGTATATCCCAACATGAGTAATATAAGAGCCAGCGTTATAGGTAGAATGAAAGAAAACCAAATCGCCAGCTTGTGCTTCCGATAGTGGGATATGCTGGGTCACATCATATTGCTGTTGTGCGGTTCGTGGTAAGTTAATTCCAGCTTTTCCATACGTCCATTGTGTCAGTCCGCTACAATCAAAAGAAGTAGTCGGGGAAGCTCCACCGTAAACGTATCGCCAGCCCTCATATTTCAGTGCTTCGTCCATGATGGCTTGTACCGTATCATCATCAAACTCTGTTGTGACAAGATACTGCGTTACCAGTTGCACATAAAACATATTGCCATAGTTGTATCGCCAGCCCCCATTGATAGGTATGGCTATGGGATTGGGGTAAGACACTTTTTCGCCACCTGAATACTCTTTTGAGAAACTTTGAGCCAGTTCAAAGGTATATTTATTTCCACGATTAGCCACATACCCTAAGAAACCACCACCATAATTGTAGGACTGGATAACCGATTCTAAATCTACACTGAGCCTTTCGCTACTGGCTAATAATTCACTGAAATACTTCACACCTTGCTTAATGGATTCTTCTGTACTCAATGAATTAGGTGGAAGACCGAGGGATTCCGAGGACTGCATAACATCTTCCGCAGTACCGCCCGATTCCACCTGTATAATCGCAAGAAGTATGTTGACATATTCTTCAACGCCATATTCTTTGGCATATTTTTCTACCATAGGCTTATGAGCCAGCACTTCTGCGGAAACATTCACACCTCCATAATGAATATTGGAAATTCCGCTGTCCTGTTCATCTGAAAATAAAATGGCAACAAACAGAAGCAGTGAGAAGACCATCAAGAATAATCCAGAACCACCAATCACTAAAGTTTTCAACTTCATGGTTTCTTACCGACTTTCTTAATGGTGGCGGTTTTGATTGGTGGTCTACTTCTTGTATTTTGTAGTGGTACTCTTTGAACAGTAGACGGACGTTCTTTTGTGATTGGACGTTGTGAAGTTCTATCTGCTGTAGTGGTTGAAGTTGCTGGCTTTTGAACGGTTTTTTCTTGAACGGTATTGCCTTGGCGTTCCACTTTTGGACTTGAAAAATCGGACTTAACTGCTGGACGCTCTTGTTTGGCTTGTTGAGATTCCTTATATGAAGTCTGAATATTAGACTGTTTTGAGGTCTGTTCATCATGATATTGTTCTTGTCTTGTAGTCGGTCTTTCATGAACAGAAGAAGCAGGCTGTTTTTTCTGTTTGACCTGTTCCATTTCAGAGCGACGCTTCGCAATGGTTTTTCGCCTTTGTTCCTGCTGTTCCTTGCGTCCACTGGCTCTGTCCGCTTTGGTTTGAGAAATACTACTGGTTAAATCACGGACATTCTCTTTTACTTTGGATTTTCCTTGATATACTGCATATCTTGCATTGGTCGGCAAATCTTTAACCTGTTCTTTCAAACCACTAGCAGTGTCTACCATTCTGTCTTTGGTATCAGCTACTGTACCGATGGTTTGACCGATACGTTTTCCAAGTGTTGATTTTTCCTTTCCGTCTGGTCGGGAGTGATCTGCTTGTGTCCTTGCAGAACTCCCCGAACCCGACTGTCCTTTTTTACCTGTAACAATGGCAGACCCAGCCCCTAGAGTAGTCATGGAACGTCCAAGTTTCCGCTGTAGACGGTGCATGTGAGCGTGCATAAGCATACGAGGTTTTCTCATCACACGACTTCCCACACTTTGAGAATCGTTACTCTGTAGAGAAAACATACTCATTAAATCGCCCAGCTTGAAGTAGATTCCTGCAAAGGTCACAATCTGTAGAAAAGCAATCAAAAAGAACGGATAACCAGCCGATAAGGTATAGAGCATGGTTGAAATACTAAATGCTGTCGTAATAATCAATGTGATTCCAGCTCGTGTCAAAATGGTATTAAAGAGCTTTGTTATGGCTCGTTTTGACATACCATCAAATGATGGAATCATGCTTAAAATAAAGCTCACAGGCAGAAACATAGCATAGATGATAAAAAGTACCTGCGAGAAAATCATGATTCCTGTTAATAGGAATACAAATATGGAAATCCCAATATTGAAGACAAATAGGAAGAAGACTGTACCTAAACGGTTAATGGTCTTTGTAATGGTTAGATTGGTATTGCTTCTGTCTTCAATTTCTTCCGCAACAATTTTTTCTCTGTCTTCGCCATTGTTGGAATCTGGGCTGGTGGAGAGCAGGCTTTCCACACGGTCAATACCGATACTTTCAATGTCTGAACTGTTGTATTGAAGCAGTAGCCACGGTTGCTGAACCTGTATGGAAAACAGGCTATCTCTGATTAAGTCCACGCTGTCCTTGCCTTGACTATCGGAATGGGGCATGACAATCTTCGTGCCAAGTGATAAACTGGCATTACTGATGTCTGATGAAAAGTCATTGATTTTTTTAATGTAGTCGGGAGCGTAGGCAATAAAGGAAGCCGATAGGATAAACACCAGCACAAAATTCATAATGGCATGAATTGCCTTTGTGGTTTCTCTCTTTATCAGTCCCGTATAGGCAACATAAACCCCAAGAACCAAAATCAAGAGTAAGAGGAATCCAACATAGAAACCCTCTGTTGAAAATCCGTTTGCACTCACACCAGCTAAGGTCTGCATATTCTTACCAATGGAATCTGCTGTAGCGGAAATGAAGTCTAAGGAATAGGCTTCCTGTACTAAGTAACCTGTCGCATTGGAAACATACAAACTGATTGTCCAAATAAAATTGGTAATGGCATATAGTCCATACATGACCTGTTTTCCAATCCCGTCCGACCAGTTCCACGGAAGCCAGCCCCAGCTATTATCCACATAAAAATCCAGTTGATAGTTTTCAAGTGGGTATCGGCTGTATTCATTTGCCACATTGACCGTATCATCTACCAAGCCCGCAGCTTGAACCACCGTTCCCAGCATGGCTAAAAGAAAAATGGCAATCACAAGTGTGAAAGCCACTGTCATTGCCACTTTACCTAGACGTTTCAGCGTCCAGTTTGATTTTATTCTGTTTACTATTGATGGTTTCACATTTACACCTCTTTTCGCACAGGTGGTCTGGTATCAAAGGCATGGAGCAGTTCTTCAAATACAGGGTGGAACTGTATCACACCGACACGACCATATAAATCACTGATAAGGCATTGCCCGTTTTCCAAATCACGCAATCGCTTCTGATTGTTTTCGTCCTCTGGGTCTACACCAAAAAAGGCTAAGGTCTTTTTAATCTCGTTAAGGTCAGTGGAACGAAATGCAAATTTTAAGCCGAGGTTATTTTTCAGTTTTTCATCTAAGAGGTCGTCTGTATTTTGGGTCACGAAATATACCCCAGCGTTCATAGCACGACCAGCCCGAACCAGCTTCATAGATAGTGTTTTTCCTTGTGCTACCTGTAAAAAGCTCCATGCTTCGTCTAAATCTACAATCTTGAAAATGCTTCGGTCTGTATGGATAAAGTCTAAAGCAAAGGTACTAATGACAATCAGCATAGCAACGGATAAAAGCTCCATAGTGGTATATTCCTCAAAGGAAGTTTCCTTGTCGGGAAGTACCAAGTCCGCAACCTGTATAATGTTCAGTTGTTTTTCTAAGCTGATAGACTGCTCCACATAACCATTACTGAATAATAAATGTGCAAAGTCATAGTCTGTAAAACTTTCGATATGGTCGGCTATACTGGTACTTAGTGGCGTATTCTCAACCCGTAATTCCTCAATCACTTTCATCAACCCTCGTACTTCACTATTGGTTACTGCACGAATGGCTTTTCTAAGGATTGGGAAGCGTTCCCCATCACGAGAGGAAATCCCCGTAAGGAATGTCAGAATATCAATAGCCAGTGATTCAGAATCTTTGGGATTTTTCATAATCACATAAGGGTCAAGTAAGCCTTTGTTTTTCTCATCAGAAGTCAGAGTGACGATATTGATTTCATGGGAAATCTCTGGCAAGGTTTCTTTCCATCTGCCACGTTCTGCTTTTGGGTCTACAATCACTGCTTGTGCCCCATAAAGCACCGCATAATAGACGATAAGGTTATTCGCAAAGGATTTACCACCACCCAGCGAACCAACAAAAGCCGACGCTAACGCATTGGTTACTGAACCCTTAACCCCTTGACTGGCAAGAGCAGGTTTCAGATAGACATTGCGTCCAGTATCTAAGCTGTAGCCAACATAAATCCCCTCATTTTCCCCCAGCATTTGAGTAGCACCAAAACCTAAACCAGCGAGGAAATCAGAGGTCACGTATTGAATATAATCATTCATATAACGCTTGCTGGCAGGTAAAAATTCTTCATGTAAGCCGAGCATATCCCCAAATGGTCGTACCAGTTTTACGCTTAAATCGTCATAAAAATCTTTCACTTCATTACAACGACGTTTGAGTTCGTCAAGATCATTTGCTGATACCCTTACCACATAAGACAGCTTGTACATAGATTCCTTGCTTTGGTCTAAATTGGTTTCCAGCTCATTCACACTTTCCAGAGCTTCCGCCACATTGGAGCTGGTTTCATTATCACTTTGCCAAGCGTGGTTATCCAAGTCTTTCAGTTCTTTCTTTTTATTGCGGACAGTAGATAGGGCTTTACGATTCGCTACAATTTCCACATTCATTGACGTATCAATCGGGAATGTAAATTGCTGTTGCTGGTAGTAGAAGATTTCAGAGGACGGGAAGTCCAGTTCTCCGACAATGCTGTTAATGGTAAAGTAAGCTACATAGACGGTTTCATCTTCCTGCTGGATTTTCAAATATCGCTGTTTTTCTTCCACCAAACAGCGAGTAGGCTTAATCAAGTCATAGTATTTAATCAGCGTTTCATTATCCAGCTTTTTCTTTGATAGATGGTACTCATACTCTTCATAGGCAGTGCCTGTCTGTCCGTAAAGGTGTTCAATCAGATAGCCGAAGTCGTCCTTATCTAACCTGCGGATTTTGAAACGACGAGAGATTTTATTTTCTAAGAGCTTTTCCATCTTCTGAAAACGCAGGATTTCATCATTACTCATACTAACAAAATCGCCCATCAGCTTATGGTTCACATCATAGACAAAATCAGACAAAGCATTTTTTGCTTCAACGGTAAGACTTTTCATAGAAAACTCCTGATCGTTGAGAAGCAACTTAAAGCCGATAAAGAAACGGTAGTTCACTTGATTTTCGCCAATCATGGATATTAAAGCGTCTGTCTGTTGGTCGATTTTGTCATAGGCAACCGCTTTGAGCTTGCCAGTGACTTCATTTTTGGAACGCTCTTGTGCAGAACGTATGCTGGATTCTGTACTGATTTGTAAAGCATGAATTTTGCCATCACGATTTTGTGCGATAAGCTGTCTGAAAGAATCATGCACTTGTATTTTCTGTTCTGGACTTAGAAATGAGTAATTGTAAGGAACAAGCTCATAGTAAGCATAACATTCCCCGTCTTTATTCCAGACGAGATTGTTTTCAATGTATTTAATTGGATATGCCATAAAATTCACTCCTAACTGCTGTAATGGCTTCTTGTGGCTGGTTTCTGCCAAGCGTTACTTTTTTTCCTGCATAGGTCAGCTTTGGTCGCAGTGCATAAGCAATGACAGACTTCAAAAATCCATAAGGCTTTTTACCATCAAAAGTTTTTGTAGACATAAACCATGTGAAAGCCACAGGAATCCCAAAGTATTTGAGAAATGCTCCCTCTATCATGGAAAGAGGGGGCAAGTTGCCAAGTATCATCACTGCAAAGAGTGACACGACAAACCATGTCATTTGCGTAAAGGTTATGGGAAACGGAAGTCTAAAATCATTGATAGAATACAGTACCTTTTCCACAGACCAGATACTGGTATAGCTTCGTATTTTCTTCATGTAATCAATCCTTTCATAAAAAATAGGGGTAGCTGATTGAGCCACCCCGTAAAATAGAAAATCTGCCAGTAGTAATGTACCGACAGATTTAATAGACGATTTCAAAAATCCCATGATTGGTTGAGATAAACGTTCCTGAAAGGTCTAAATCCCGACCATAGGCTTGATAATCAATATAGTTTTGAAGACTAGCTGGTACTTCGCCTAAAGCACCCGTTTCTTCAATGTAGTAGCGTGCCACGTCATACATATCATCACAATCGGAATGAATGATAATATCCTCTTGATGTTCGCTTAGTTCTTCAATGCTTGAAAAATGAGTGAGCAGAGCAGATAGCTCCGATTGTAATTCTTCGGGTAATTCCGATACCATTTCCCATAGTCGATTGAGTTCGCCAATGGAAGTGTATTCGTCAACCGTAAAGGGTAACTCGTAGTCATGAATGGCGTATTCCTCATATTCATCATTCAAGCCGATTTTCTCTTTGACTTCCTCAAAGTCAATGGGAAAGGTAAACCACGCACCGACCAATTCGCCCTCATTGTATTTGCCTAAATTCGCAATATAGACTTGCATATCGTCCATATATTCACGTCCTTTCTTTGTAGAGATTCAAAAATCCCTACCGCACTTCGTTTGGTGTACCATTCCTTTGCGGAACATAAGAAAACCACTTATATTCCACAAAAGAACGGTTTTATTTAAGCACCAATAATGCGATTGAATAGCTCTAGTAAAATGTCTTTTACTCCAGCAGCGTTGAAGACTAAGCCAACCGCAATAATCGCAATAATTAAAAAGCCAATCAGTTTGCTAAACTCACGCTTGAAGCCAAGATACAAGCCAATCACAACGATTGCTAAAAGCACCAGTGATTGAGCGTTTGATAGAAACCAGTTATAAAGGTTTTGTCCAAAATTCATAAAAATGTTCTCCTCTCTATATTCAATGAATTTGTATTTGAGTTATTTTTTTGTTGTTATCACGTCCTGTTCTTTTACTGACTGTTGCTTCAAAATCTGCTTGTGTCGGTCTGTCAGTTTCGCATGGTCGAGAATGTCTTTTACAACCTGCGTCTGGTTGATTTCATCAAGTTTAATCGCAACCTTTAAGGTCGGGGCAACTTGATGAGATAGCCAGTTCAGCGTCCTTTGGAAGGAGTAAGGCTCTTGTTTTGTGGTTAGTTTTAATCGTTCACGATTGTTCCCAATAAACCAAGCCCATTCTTCATTCAGTTTCCAATCAGAACGAGGTTTGGAATCGTCTTTATCTACAAAACGGATATACCGATTGATAATTTTAAAGGCGGTATGCTCTGGATTGTCATAGACGAGTAAATCACGGACTGCATAATAGGCACGCTCATTTTTCAATCGAATCTCAAAACGGTTTTTTACTTCTGCGTCTTCAATGGGAATATCATTTTTCTTGTACTGCTCGTAGTCCTTTTCATAGATACAGAAATAAACTTCACTTTGTAATGAACCGATATAGAGGGTGTTTCCCATACATTCCTTTTCCTCTTTGCGTACCAGTTCGCCACTGCGATAGCTTTTAAAACTGCGGAAGACGGAGATACATTCTTCCTGTTGGCACTTTTCAGTGAGTACAGGGATATTCAAAATCCCTGTCTTATCGTTAATGGCAAGGTCAAGGCGTTTCATCACACCGCCAGCCACCAAAACGTCCATAAAGAACTCATACCAGCTTCTTTGTTGTGCCAGAAGATAGCTTTCAAATTGTCTGCACCCACGACCTTTCAATTCCACCAGAACTCCTTTGTCCAGTTCATGGGAGCAAAGGACGAATATGTCGCCTAAAGCATAATGCTCTGAATAAGAATAGAAACCATAGTCCTCATGAAGAAAATAGGACAGTTTCAGTTGTAAGATGTTTTCGACCACCTGCTGTACGTCTGTTGTCGGAAAGCGAATCCTTACATAATCAAACAGCATTTCAAGGGGAGCGTCGGGATTGAAGCGTTCCAGAGCTTCCCAAAGGGACTGCTGTAAATCCTCTGATGGCTTGACTTTTCCTGTTTCAATATCGCTTAGATACTGCCTTGTAATACCAGTCGCAACAGCTAAACGGTTTTGAGATAGTCCATAAGCCAAGCGTTTTTCTTTTAAATGCTGTAACCAAGTTTGTTCATTCAGTAAAAATCCCTCCAATCAAAAAGGCGTATGTCAACTTTTAAAGCCCATTTGACATACGCTGAAATTTTGTAAATCCCTTGTAACCAAAGGATTTTCTAATGTTTTTTTGACTGTTTCCTGTCGATTTGTACCCCCCTGTTAGATACGGGGGGTTAAGTGCTGGCGTGGCTATTGCCACACCAGCCAGCAAGATCAGTCCACACCTGCGACTTCCGCTTCGCACGTCGCCTGCGTGGACTGTCTGCTGTTGGATAACTTTTTAATTTCCTCCAAGAAATCATATCCTTTTGGTACAAGGGGAGTATAAAACTCTGATATGACACTTGTTCCTACATCAACATAGCCACGACCTTTGATTCGCTTTAAGAAGAAATCCTTTTGTACGTCACTGCCAAACATCATGCCATAGCCCATTTCAGACATACGACCTAAAGCCACTCTGAAATTAAACTGATCACGGATTCCGTCGCCTAAATATTTTGCGTCTGGACGTTGACAAGCCAGTATTAGAAAGAAGCCAGCTTGACGACCTAACATGACAATCTGTTTCAGCTTATTCATAACTGCGGTGTTTTCTTTTGTTCCCAGCATTTCCATGAAAGCGACGTATTCATCAAAGATTAAGAAGTGTGCCGGGAGACCTAAGTAAGCATAATTTTTGCCAGTCTTATAGTTCTTCATCTGCTTCATTTCCTCACTACGTTTCATCATTTCTTCATAGAATGTTTCAATGCAAGAAAGCAAGTCTTCTTTTCTATAGTAGACATTTGCCATCACAGAACCTAAGTCCGCAAGGTCAGCATTTTTCGGGTCAAGAATATACAGTTTTGAATCTGTATGAAGCAAGGCTTCAATCAGTGTCAGTATAAAGTAAGTTTTACCGCCACCTGTACCACCAGCAATCAACATATGAGGGAGCTTATCATATTCCCACCATACGTTTTTCATTAAGCGAAGTTTACCATCTTTAGCTTCTACTTCATCAATAGAAATACGACTGGCTATGGTGTCATAGAGCAAAGTATATTCCACATAGGAATCCTTTAACTCTTTATCCGTCAGCTCACAGTACAAGCCACTCTCTAATTTCTTTTCCAAGTGTAAGAGTTGGTCTTGATATTTTCCCAGCGTGATTTCCACCCGTATCTGTATCAAGCCATTTTTAAGTCGATAATACATTTTAGGGAAGTAGGTTATCTTTTCCTTTGTACGACCAGCACTATCTTTAAAGAAACCCTCTGTTTTGACCTGTTCAGATTCATACCACTTGTTTTCAAGTATCATCTTTGCCAGTTTTTGACGGTGGTAAAGTTGTTTAACCGTATCATAGCGAACCCGTTTGAATACAAACGCTACCAGCAAGCAGATAAGAATTGCGACACTGAAACTGATAATTAAATAGGGAATGTCAATCTTATCTGCTTGTGATAGGTTAAAATCCTGCCAGTTGATCTGCTGGATTGTCTTCACATGAAACAGTCCGACAACCAGCAGGAAAACAGGCAGGAGTGACGCTATCGTAAAATGAAAGACTAAATCTTTACCAGATGGGCGAATCCTTTTACCACGCTGTTTCATGCGAAAAAGTCTCCTTTCTACCTAGCGACTATTTGTCTTGTGTCGGTTCTTTCTTTGCTTGTGGTTGAGCTTTGAATGAACTAGAATCCTTTGTCAGCACAATATCGTCTGCCTTGATATACCAGTCAACATCTGCTCCTTGATAGGTGGCAGTAGCAACGGTGTCCGCAATGGGATTGATAAGTTCCACCCGTGCGTTATAATCAAACTCTTTCAAAGGCACGCTGGCAGGAATACTTACTTGAATCATGCGTCCTTGTCCTTTGGATTTTAAGTCATAGGTACGTTCCTTGATTTCATCTGAAACCGACCCGTCTTCATTTTGGATTCTCACTTCACGACGTAGAGCAGAGAATTTCAATTCTCCAAAAGTCGTGTCTTTATCTAATACAATGCCATTTGCTAATCTCATCATTTTTCCTCTCTTTCTTTATTCTTTTATCATGTCGTCAGCATGTAAAAGGTAATTTGTAAAACCACGAGTGCCGATTTTGTAGCCCTCTGCGGTAATACGTGGATTGACTAACTTCACACGTTCCTCAAAGCCGAAATGTTTTTCGCCAGCTTCAGCAGGAAGCACCACCACAATATCATCTGCTCTTTGAACATCAGAATAGAGATTATAGCTTCTTGATAAGACAGTTAGCCGTCCGTTGATTCTTCGCTGAACGACTTTATCCTCGCCAGCAAATTCTAAATTGCCGAATGTTTTTTCCTTGTTGGGAATCACAAATTTAAGTTCCATATTTTTACCTATCCTTTCTTTTTTATTGGCTGAATGAATGTTTGATGGTCTTAAAGAGTGGGGAACGACCTTTTGATTCTTGATTTTTTGTTTTCATAAGTTCACTTCCTTTCAAAATCGGGTAAAAAAATAGACACCTCATTTTTTGAAGTGTCTACCTATTAAATATTCAAATTTTATTGGAAGTATCTTTATATCTTCACTTTTCAAGGATAAATCGTCGTATCAAAGCTCATTCATAAGTAGTAAATTAGTAGTAAATTGAGTGGTTTTGACCTTGATAAAGTGTGATAAGTCCAGTTTTTATGCGGATAACTAGATTTTTATGCTATTTTTATTTTTAAAAATAATGATGGAAGTCAGTTTTCGCTAGACTTTTCAAACGAAAGTAGTAAAATAGTAGAGAGGTACTGGTTGAAAGAGAGAATCTTATCAAGAANACTAGTATTCCAATGAATATTTACATAGTATATGAATTAGTAATAGTGAATTAATTTATACTAATAAGTAGGTGCTAAAAGAAAGGGAGACAGATGTTTGATTATAAAATAGGAATTTCTGAAGAAGAGCACGATACATTCGTTATTCAACATCCACAAGTTAATCTGTTACAGAGTAGTTCTTGGGCAAAGATAAAAGATAATTGGGGGAATGAGCGTTTAGGTTTTTATAAAAATGGAGAATTGGTAGCTGTTGCGAGTATTCTTATAAAAAAATTACCACTTGGTTACACTATGATGTATATTCCAAGAGGGCCAATAATGGATTATCAAGATAAGGACTTGGTAAAATTTGTGATGAAAAGTTTAAAACAATTTGGGTCTTGTAGACGGTCTGTTTTTATTAAGTTTGATCCGTCTCTAATCTTAAAACAATACCCTATTGACAAATCTTCTAAAGAATTTACTGACAGTAGGACAACTATAGAAGCTGTTCAAAATTTAAAATCTGCCAATTGCCAATGGTCTGGTAGAACTAAAGCTATGGCTGAAACAATACAACCACGTTATCAGGCTAATAGAATACTTAAAGAAGGGGTAGATTCGGATTTTCCAAAGCATACCAAGAGGTTAATGAAAGATGCTATAAACAGAGGTGTTGTTACATATAGAGGGACCTTGTCAGATATATCAGATTTTGGGACTATTATATCTTTTACAGAACGTCGGAAGAATGTTGCACTTCGTAATCAGGAATATTTCCAAAGATTAATGGAAATCTATGGAGATGATGCCTATTTACATCTAGCGAAGATTAACCTTCCGGATCGTCTGATAAAGTATAAGGAGCAGTTGTCCCAGATAAAAAAAGATTTAGCTGAAACAGGCGAGCATCAAAAAAAGCGTCTAACCAAACTAAAACAGCAGGAAAAATCTATTGAAAAATATATTGTAGAGTTTGAAAAACTTGTTCAACAATATCCAAAAGAAATAGTTATAGCTGGGATACTTTCTGTGTCATTTGGTAATACACTTGAAATGCTTTATGCTGGAATGGACGATAGGTTTAAAAAGTTTTACCCTCAATATATTCTTTATCCAAAAGTGTTTGAGGAATCGTATAAAGATGGTAAAATTTGGGCTAATATGGGAGGTATTGAAGGTACTTTAGATGATGGATTGACTGATTTTAAATCTAACTTTAGTCCTGTTGTTCAAGAATATATTGGAGAGTTCACTCTGCCAGTAAATTTTTTGTATCATTTGGCTAACTATCTTTATCAACTTCGTAAAACATTAAGAAAAAAACATAGAAAGTAAGTATATGGTACTAATTACACTCACGAAAGAGGATTTTCAGGCTTATTCTGATCAGGTTTCTTGTCGTTCTTTTATGCAGTCTGTCCAGATGGGAAATTTGCTAGAAAAAAGGGGAGCTAAAGTAACTTACCTTTCTTTAAAACAGAAAGGAGAAATTCAGGTTGCTGCTCTAGTTTATTGCTTACCGATGTTAGGTGGATTTCATATGGAAATCAGTTCTGGTCCAATCTATACTAAAAAAGAGTTTCTTTCAGAATTTTATTTTGCTTTAAAGGAATATGCAAAACAAAATGGTGCATTGGAGTTGGTTGTAAAACCTTATGAAACTTATCAAACTTTTGATAGTGAAGGTAATCCAATAGATGCTGAGAAAAAAAGTATTATTCAAAGTTTGACTGATTTAGGGTATCAATTTGATGGATTGACAACAGGTTATCCTAATGGAGAAGTCAGCTGGCATTACATCAAAGATTTGCAAGATTATGATGCTGTTTCCTTATTGAAATCTTTTAATAAAAATAGTATTCGCAACATTCAATCAGCTTTTGATTTTAATCTTCTTGTTCGAAATGCAGAACGGGAAGAAATACCAACATTCAAAAAAATTATCGAAGAAACAGGTAAAAGACAAGGTTTTGAGGATAAGAATTTAGATTACTATTTTAAACTGTATGATATGTTTGGAGATAAGGCGAATTTTCTAATTGCTGAAGTCAATATGCAACAGTCGATAGATGCTTTAAATGTGAAGATGGCTAGTCTTGACAAGAAGTCGAAACAATTTTACCAGCAATATCAAGCCTTACAAAAGAAAAAAGATTTTCTAACTAGCTTGGATAGTGACTCTGGCAATGTTGTTTTAGCTTGTGCTTTAATAATCTACACAAATACAGAGGCAACTTACTTGTTTGGGGGGTCATATGCAGAGTACCAGAAGTTTTCAGCTCCATTTTTACTTCAATATCATGCTATGAAGCAGACAATGCAACGAAACATCCATCGATACAACTTCCTAGGGATTCAAGGGATTTTTGATGGTAGTGATGGCGTTTTGCGTTTTAAACAAAATTTTAATGGTTATATTGTGCGTAAGGCTGGAACATTTCGTTATTATCCATCTCCATTGAAATATAAGTGTATTCAATTGTTAAAGAAATTATTAAGGCGTTGAGTTTGAAGAGTCAGTGTTTAGGTTTCTTTCAGCTTTCTTCAGTAAAATAGAGAATCTATCTTGAACAAGGAGAATATGATTTCAAGATAGGTTCTTATTTTTATGAAAGGTGGAGCGTCATGTTCTGGATTATTCGATTATTCTTCCGATTTCTTTTGGGAATTTGGCGTCTCTTCTGGCGTCTAGTTTGGACTGTTGTTATTCTACTTCTCATTGCTTTTGGAGTGGTTTGGTATCTGTCTGGTGATTTTCATTCTGCGGTCAATCAGGTTGAAAAAATGAGTAAGATTGGTCAAGGTGGCTGGAATCAGTGGAAGGAGACGGGAACGCTGGAGGTCTTGTCTCAGACAGACAGTCACCAACATGCAGAAGGCAAGTGGGCTCAGGCCTCAGCTCGCATCTATATTGAACCTCAAATGGATGAGACCTTCCAAGGTGCCTATGCAGAAGCTATAAAAAACTGGAATCAAACGGGAGCCTTTACCTTTGAGGTGGTTGCGAATCCTAGCCAGGCAGATATTGTGGCAAGTGAGATGAATGATGGATCGACCGCTGTAGCTGGTCAAGCCGAGAGTCAAACCAATTTGTTGACCAATCAATTTATATCTGTAACGGTTCGCCTGAATGACTATTATCTATCGAATCCAAACTATGGTTATTCTTATGAACGGATCGTGCACACGGCGGAGCACGAGCTGGGACATGCCATTGGATTGGATCATACTAACGAAACTTCTGTCATGCAGCCAGCAGGTTCCTACTATGGGATTCAGCCTCAGGATGTGACAGCTGTTCAAGAACTCTATACCAGTAGCGACTAGATGAAGTCGGTGCAACCTGAAATGAAATCAAAGCTCCTCCATCAAGCGGTGGGTGGGGCTTTTTGTTCGTCCTGTTACGGCCTTTTTGCTATAATGGAACTATGAATAACTTGATTAAATCAAAACTAGAGCTCTTGCCGACTAGTCCCGGTTGCTACATTCACAAGGATAAAAATGGCACCATTATCTATGTAGGAAAGGCTAAAAATTTGCGTAACCGCGTGCGGTCCTATTTCCGTGGGAGTCACGATACCAAGACGGAGGCTCTGGTGTCTGAGATTGTAGATTTTGAATTTATCGTCACTGAGTCCAATATTGAGGCCCTTCTGCTGGAAATCAATCTTATCAAGGAAAACAAGCCCAAGTACAATATCATGCTCAAGGATGACAAGTCTTATCCCTTCATCAAAATCACCAATGAGCGTTATCCTCGATTGATTATCACCCGTCAGGTCAAAAAGGATGGTGGTCTTTATTTTGGCCCTTATCCAGATGTGGGGGCAGCCAATGAAATCAAGAGACTATTGGACCGGATTTTTCCTTTTCGGAAATGTACCAACCCACCCTCTAAAGTCTGTTTTTATTACCATATTGGCCAATGTATGGCCCACACCATCTGTAAAAAAGATGAGGCCTATTTCAAGTCCATGGCTCAGGAGGTTTCTGACTTCTTAAAAGGACAGGATGATAAAATCATTGATGACCTCAAGGGGAAAATGGCAAAGGCGGCTCAAAGTATGGAGTTTGAACGGGCAGCGGAATACCGTGACCTGATTCAGGCCATTGGAACGCTTCGGACCAAGCAACGGGTCATGGCGAAAGATTTGCAAAATCGTGACGTCTTTGGCTACTATGTGGATAAGGGCTGGATGTGTGTTCAGGTTTTCTTTGTCCGTCAGGGAAAACTCATCGAGCGGGATGTCAATCTTTTCCCTTATTACAACGATCCGGATGAGGACTTCTTGACCTATGTGGGACAATTCTATCAAGAAAAATCTCACCTGGTTCCCAATGAGGTGCTGATTCCGCAGGATATCGATGAAGAAGCCGTCAAGGCCTTGGTGGATACCAAGATTCTCAAACCCCAGCGTGGAGAGAAAAAGCAACTGGTCAATCTAGCCATAAAAAATGCCCGTGTTAGTCTGGAGCAGAAGTTCAATCTGCTAGAAAAATCTGTTGAAAAGACCCAAGGAGCTATTGAAAATCTGGGACGCTTGCTCCAAATCCCGACCCCAGTCCGCATCGAATCCTTCGATAACTCTAATATCATGGGAACAAGTCCTGTTTCAGCTATGGTGGTCTTTGTCAATGGCAAACCAAGTAAAAAAGACTACCGAAAGTACAAGATAAAAACGGTTGTAGGTCCAGATGACTATGCCAGTATGCGTGAAGTCATTTGCAGACGTTATGGTCGAGTACAACGTGAGGGTTTAACCCCGCCAGATTTGATTGTGATCGATGGGGGACAAAGTCAGGTCAATATCGCTAAGCAGGTCATTCAAGAGGAGCTGGGCTTGGACATTCCCATTGCTGGGCTGCAAAAAAATGATAAGCACCAAACCCACGAGCTGCTCTTTGGAGATCCGCTGGAAGTAGTGGAGTTATCTCGCAATTCTCAGGAATTTTTCCTCCTCCAACGCATCCAGGATGAGGTGCACCGCTTTGCCATCACCTTCCACCGTCAACTACGCTCCAAGAATTCCTTTTCATCTCAACTGGATGGAATTGATGGTTTAGGACCTAAACGCAAGCAGAATCTTATGAAGCATTTCAAGTCTCTAACTAAAATCAAGGAAGCCAGTGTGGATGAGATTGTCGAAGTTGGGGTGCCAAGAGCAGTCGCAGAAGCTGTGCAGAGAAAGTTGAACCCTCAGGAAGAAGTGGAATTAGCTCAAGTAGCGGAAGAGAGAGTAGATTACCAAACGGAAGGAAATCATCATGAACCATAAAATCGCAATTTTATCAGATATTCATGGCAATGTGACTGCATTAGAAGCAGTGATTGCAGATGCTAAAACTCAAGGAGTCAGTGAATATTGTCTTCTGGGAGATATTTTTCTACCTGGTCCAGGTGCTCATGACTTGATTGCCTTGCTGAATGACCTTCCTATCACTGCAAGTGTTCGAGGCAATTGGGATGATTGTGTCTTAGAGGCTTTAGATGGGCAATATGGCTTAGAAGACCCACAGGAAGTCCAGCTCTTGCGTATGACGCAGTATTTGATGGAGCGAATGGATCCTGAAACGATTGTCTGGCTACGAAGCTTACCTTTGCTAGAAAAGAAAGAAGTTGACGGATTGCGCTTTTCTCTTTCTCATAATTTGCCTGATAAGAACTATGGTGGTGACTTGTTGGTTGACAATGATACGGAGAAATTTGACCAACTCCTAGATGATGAAGTTGACGTGGCAGTCTATGGTCATGTTCATAAGCAGTTGCTTCGTTATGGAAGCCAAGGGCAACAAATCATCAATCCAGGTACCATTGGTATGCCTTATTTTAATTGGGAAAAGTTAAAAAATCACCGTGCCCAGTATGCTGTAATTGAAGTTGAAGATGGGGAATTGGTCAATATCCAATTTCGTAAGGTTGCTTATGACTATGAAGCGGAATTAGAATTGGCCAAGTCTAAGGGACTTCCCTTTATCGAAATGTATGAAGAGCTACGACGAGAAGATAATTATCAGGGGCACAATCTGAAACTTTTATCTAGTTTAATCGAAAAGCACGGGTATGTAGAGGATGTGAAGAATTATTTTGATTTCTTGCAAAGTAAGAAATAAAGCGGGCAGCCCTTATTTTGAAGAGAGGTTGGTAGCCGAATTACTTAGAAAAGAGTCAGACGATGAGGAAGAAAAGATGGTTTAGCTAAAGTTTGACATTGAAATTATTTTGTTATAGAATGGACTTAATTCTTAATATAAAGGAGAACATTATGAAGAAAATTATTACAGCCAGTATGGCTCTTTTATCTGTTGTTGTTTTAGCAGCATGTTCAGGGAAAACAACGTCTGATTCTTCGGCTAAAAATTCAAGCTCTGTAGGACAAACTTCTTCTTCAGAGACTTCATCAACAACGTCTAGTTCAAAGACAGAAAATAATGAGGTTGTTTTGATTACCGATGAAGAAATTGACAATGCTAAAACTGTTGGAGATGTGAAGAAAGTCTTTGGCAAATTAGTCGACAATTATAAAAAGCATGCAGTTGAAATTGGGGAGAAAATTCCAGAGAGTGGAAAAGAAGCATATAACGCCCAAGTTGAACCAGCGCTTAAGTCTATGGAGACTGTAAGAGAGTCATTTAACGAAAGCCTTTCAAGCATTGGTTCTGATGATACAGTAGTGCCAGAACAAACTCGTACTCTATTTGTTCAACAGTTGAAAACTGGACGTGATACAATGAAGAAAGCGCTGGAAGCGGCTTATAAAGCAATTGCTCCATACACATCTGGTCAATAATATAAGAAAGTAGGTGTTCTATCACCTGCTTTTTGATTGCTTCAAATCTAAAGCGATACCTACTTAAAGAGCTTCAAATAAATAGCAGAGAGTTTGAAAGAAGTACTAACTCTATGAAAAATCCCTGCAAGCTCTTTCAAAATATGGTAGAATGGAAGCAGTAGAATTAGAAAAGGAAATCGATTATGAAATTTCTTGAATTAAATAAAAAACGTCATGCGACTAAGCGTTTCACTGATAAGCCGGTGGATCCCAAAGATGTGCGTACGGCTATCGAAATCGCAACCTTGGCCCCAAGCGCTCACAACAGCTAACCTTGGAAATTTGTGGTCGTTCGTGAGAAAAATGCTGAATTGGCAAAATTGGCTTATGGTTCGAACTTTGAGCAGGTATCATCAGCACCTGTAACCATTGCCTTGTTTACAGATACAGATCTTGACAAACGTGCTCGCAAGATTGCCCGAGTTGGTGGTGCTAATAACTTCTCTGAAGAGCAACTTCAATATTTTATGAAGAATCTGCCTGCCGAGTTTGCGCGTTACAGTGAACAACAGGTCAGCGACTATCTAGCCCTCAATGCAGGTTTGGTTGCCATGAACTTGGTTCTTGCTCTGACAGACCAAGGAATCGGTTCTAACATTATTCTTGGATTTGACAAATCAAAAGCCAATGAAGTTTTGGAGATCGAAGACCGTTTCCGTCCAGAACTCTTGATTACAGTGGGTTACACAGACGAAAAATTGGAACCAAGCTACCGCTTGCCAGTAGATGAAATCATCGAGAAAAGATAGAAGGAAGAAAAAATGACAGCAATTGATTTTACAGCAGAAGTAGAAAAACGCAAAGAAGACCTCTTGGCTGACTTGTTTAGCCTTTTGGAAATCAACTCAGAACGTGATGACAGCAAAGCCGATGCTGAGCATCCATTTGGACCTGGTCCAGTAAAAGCCTTGGAAAAATTCCTTGAAATCGCAGACCGTGACGGCTATCCAACTAAAAATGTTGATAACTACGCAGGACATTTTGAGTTTGGTGAAGGTGAAGAAGTTCTCGGAATCTTTGCTCACATGGACGTGGTGCCAGCTGGTAGCGGTTGGGACACGGACCCTTATACACCAACTATCAAAGACGGTCGCCTTTATGCGCGTGGAGCTTCAGATGACAAGGGGCCTACAACAGCTTGTTACTATGGCTTGAAAATCATCAAAGAATTGGGCCTTCCAACTTCTAAGAAAGTTCGTTTTATTGTCGGAACTGATGAAGAATCAGGTTGGGCAGACATGGACTACTATTTTGCCCATGTAGGATTAGCGAAACCAGACTTTGGTTTCTCTCCAGATGCTGAATTTCCTATCATCAATGGTGAAAAAGGGAACATCACTGAATACCTCCACTTTGCAGGTGAAAATACAGGTGCTGCTCGTCTTCACAGTTTCACGGGTGGTTTGCGTGAAAACATGGTGCCTGAATCAGCAATGGCAGTCGTTTCAGGCGACCTGGCTGACTTGCAAGCGAAACTAGATGGCTTTGTTGCAGAACACAAACTCAGAGGAGAAATTCAAGAAGAGGCTGACAAATACAAGGTGACCATCATTGGTAAATCAGCTCATGGTGCTATGCCTGCTTCAGGTGTCAATGGTGCGACCTACCTTGCCCTCTTCCTCAGTCAGTTTGACTTTGCTGGGCCTGCAAAAGACTACCTTGACATCGCTGGTAAGATTCTCTTGAATGACCATGAAGGTGAAAATCTCAAGGTTGCTCATGTAGATGAAAAGATGGGTGCCCTTTCTATGAATGCCGGTGTCTTCCGCTTTGATGAAACAAGTGCTGACAATACCATTGCCCTCAACTTCCGTTATCCAAAAGGAACAAGTCCAGAACAAATCAAGTCAATCCTTGAAAACTTGCCAGCTGCTTCTGTTAGCCTTTCTGAACACGGTCACACCCCTCACTATGTGCCAATGGAAGACCCACTTGTGCAAACTTTGTTGAATGTCTATGAAAAACAAACTGGACTTCAAGGTCATGAACAAGTCATCGGGGGTGGTACCTTCGGTCGCTTGTTAGAACGTGGGGTTGCCTACGGTGCTATGTTCCCAGACTCAATTGACACCATGCACCAAGCCAACGAATTTATCGCCTTGGACGATCTCTTCCGAGCAGCAGCAATCTATGCAGAAGCTATCTATGAATTAATCAAATAAAACGATAGAAGTCTGAGATTTTATGCTTAGACTTCTTTTTGGAGGGAAAACAGATGTCTCAAATCGAAAGAATCAAGCAAGCCATTATGGCGGATCCACAGAATACCAGCTATACAGAACGTGGAATCGAACCTCTCTTTGCGGCGCCAAAAACTGCTCGCATCAATATTGTCGGTCAGGCTCCTGGACTTAAAACACAAGAAGCTGGGATTTATTGGAAGGATAAGAGCGGCAATCGCTTGCGAGATTGGTTAGGTGTAGACGAAGAAACCTTTTACAATTCAGGTTATTTTGCAGTATTGCCCATGGATTTCTACTTTCCGGGGCATGGCAAGTCAGGTGATCTTCCACCTCGTACAGGTTTCGCAGAAAAATGGCATCCCCAACTCCTCAAGGAATGTCCCAATATTGAATTGACCCTTTTGATTGGCCAGTATGCCCAAGCCTACTATTTACATGAGAAAATTAGTGGCAAGGTAACAGAGCGGGTAAGACACTACAAAGATTATTTGCCAGAATATTTCCCCCTAGTTCACCCTTCTCCTCGTAATCAAATCTGGATGGCTAAGAATCCTTGGTTTGAGTCAGAAGTGGTGCCAGAATTGCAAGCACTGGTACAAAAGATTATTCATCAATAAAGGAGAAAAACTATGGATGCTTATCAACAAGTAGCTAATACCTTGCAAGAGTTGGGAATCACCTTTGATGTGGTGGAGCACCCACCTGTATTTACGACAGAGCAGGCGGATAGCTATATTGAAGGAATGGAAGGAGTCCGGACTAAGTCCATGTTTTTGACCAATAGGAAGAAAACCCAGTACTATCTGCTCATCATGGGTGACAAGAAACGATTGGATATGGCTGACTTTAAAGTTCAAGTGGGAGCCAATCGGATTCGCATGGCCTCATTGGACTCCTTGGCTGAGAAAATGAACCTACCAGCAGGAACGGTATCACCTTTTGGTTTGTTAAATAATGAAGAAAAAGATATTCTAGTTTATTTTGATAAGGACATTGTATCGGAGGATATCATGACTTTCCATCCCAATACCAATGAAAAAACAATCTTTATCAAGATTCAAGACTTGTTCCGATTTTTAGAGTCGATTGGATTTACCTATAAGTTTTTAACTTTGCCTTAAAGGCATCAAAAAAGGAGAAAAAGAATGAAGGAACTTTCCTTTGACGCATTTTACCAGCTTTATCAAAATGAGCAACTTTCTCTAGTGGACGTGAGAGAAGTAGAAGAGTTGGACAAAGACCAGTTGCATTATGTCATTTGTAAATCTGGGATGAGGTCAGCGCGTGCTTGTCAATTTCTAGCTGAACAGGTTTATGACGTTATCAATGTCCAAGGTGGAATGACGGCCTTTGAAAATCTTTAAAGCTATATACCGATAGACCCTAACCTTCCCTTGCTCGGTTCCAACTGAGTGAGGGATTTTGTTTTTAGATAATTCTTATTTTTAAAAATATTGAAAACATTCAATGATTAATTTTGGATACTTTTTTCAGAGTCTGAATCATGGTATACTAGGTCAGTATTTTAGAAATATGAAGGAGATTTTTATGGCTAAAAAAGGTGCCCTAACAGGCTTGCTCCTGTTTGGAATATTTTTTGGTGCGGGAAACTTGATTTTTCCACCTTCTCTAGGTGCTTTATCTGGAGAACAGTTTCTTCCTGCCATTGCAGGTTTTGTCTTTTCAGGTGTCGGTATTGCCGTCTTGACCCTTATTATTGGAACGCTAAACCCTAAAGGATACATTCACGAGATTTCTAAGAAAATCTCACCTTGGTTTGCGACGCTTTATCTTGCAGTTCTCTATCTATCGATTGGTCCCTTCTTTGCTATTCCGCGTACAGCAACAACAGCTTATGAGGTCGGAATCAGCCCCCTATTGTCTGAAGCAAACAAAGGTCTAGGATTGATTGTCTTTACCGTACTTTACTTTGCAGCAGCCTATCTGATTTCGCTCAATCCATCAAAGATTTTGGATCGAATCGGACGTATCTTAACGCCAGTTTTTGCTTTGTTGATCGTTATCTTGGTTGTACTAGGTGCCTTCAAATATGGTGGAACAAGTCCTCAAACTGCGTCAGCTGCTTATCAAGCTTCTGCCTTTGGTACAGGTTTCCTAGAAGGTTATAATACCTTGGATGCCCTTGCTTCAGTTGCCTTCAGTGTGATTGCAGTTCAAACCTTGAAGCAACTTGGATTCTCAAGTAAGAAAGAATATATTTCAACCATTTGGGTGGTTGGTATCGTTGTAGCTCTTGCCTTTAGCGCTCTTTACATCGGTTTAGGATTCCTTGGAAATCACTTCCCAGTGCCGGCAGAAGCCATGAAGGGTGGAACACCAGGTGTTTATATCTTGTCACAAGCAACTCAGGAAATCTTTGGTTCAACAGCTCAACTCTTCCTTGCTGTTATGGTAACTGTAACCTGCTTCACAACGACGGTTGGCTTGATTGTGTCGACAGCAGAGTTCTTTAACGGACGTTTCCCACAAATCAGCTACAAGGTCTATGCAACTGCCTTTACCTTGATTGGATTTGCTATTGCCAACCTTGGTCTTGATGCAATCATTAAGTATTCAGTGCCAGTACTGGTAATCTTGTACCCAATCACCATCGCCATTGTGATGATCGTGATTGTTAATAAGTTTGTCGCCCTATCAAAACCAGGTATGCAGTTAACAATGGGAGTTGTCACAGCAATTGCTCTTGCAAGCGTCCTTGGCAGTTCTTTTAAGATTGAGTTTCTAGCAAATCTCGTCAATGCTCTTCCGTTTGCAGCTGCCTCTCTACCATGGTTGGTGCCAGCTATTATTGGAATTTTGCTTTCCTTGGTTTTACCAAACAAGCAAGAAAGCGATGTTTTTGAAATGGAATAAAAAATAGAAATCACTTTTGTAAGTCAACTCTACAGGAGTGATTTTTCTTTTTTCCTCTCTACTGAAATGTGCTATAATAGGTAGCAAAAGAGGTGAAGAAATGAATCAAACTGTAAACTATATCAAAGAATTAACCGCAATTGCATCTCCAACAGGATTTACTCGTGAGATTTCAGACTATCTAGTCCATACTTTAGAAGAGCTTGGTTACCAGCCAGTTCGTACAGCCAAGGGTGGTGTCAATGTGACCATTAAAGGTCAAAACGATGATCAACAGCGCTATGTGACTGCCCATGTGGATACACTGGGTGCTATTGTTCGTGCCATCAAACCAGATGGCCGGCTCAAATTGGACCGTATCGGTGGTTTCCCTTGGAACATGATTGAGGGAGAAAACTGTACCGTTCATGTGGCTAGTACAGGTAAAAAGATATCTGGAACTATCCTCATCCACCAGACATCATGCCATGTCTACAAAGATGCTGGAACTGCTGAACGCACACAGGACAATATGGAAGTGCGTTTGGATGAAAAAGTGACCAATGAAAAAGAAACCCGTGCCTTAGGCATCGAGGTTGGTGACTTCATCAGCTTTGACCCACGAACTGTTGTGACAGAGACTGGTTTCATCAAGTCTCGCCATTTGGACGACAAGGTCAGCGCAGCAATTCTGCTCAATCTTCTTCGTGTTTATAAGGAAGAGGGAATTGAGTTGCCAGTAACAACTCATTTTGCCTTTTCAGTCTTTGAAGAGGTTGGCCATGGTGCCAACTCCAATATTCCAGCTCAGGTGGTAGAATATCTGGCTGTGGATATGGGAGCTATGGGAGATGACCAGCAAACGGATGAGTACACAGTATCTATCTGTGTCAAGGACGCTTCAGGTCCCTATCACTATGACTTCCGTCAACATTTAGTGGCTTTGGCAAAGGAGCAAGATATTCCATTTAAGCTTGACATTTATCCATTTTACGGTTCGGATGCTTCCGCAGCTATGTCAGCAGGAGCAGAGGTCAAACATGCCCTCCTGGGAGCTGGTATTGAGTCCAGTCACTCTTACGAACGAACACACATTGATTCAGTCGTGGCGACAGAGCGTATAGTTGATGCTTATCTCAAGAGTGGGTTGGTAGACTGAAGGGGAGATAAAGTATTATGTATGAAATACTGAAACAATTAGCAACGCCTGCCATAATAACAGGGCTAATTTCGGGTTTGTATGCTTATTTCCAAAAGAAAAAAGAAGAATATCGTGAATACGTGTATAAAAATAAACAAGAAAACTTTAAAGAACTAGTTGTTTATGCCGATGAACTGGTAGATAAAGGAATTACTAATCCAGATTTAGAAAAACTACTTTTTAAAATTTCTCAAAAAATTAACCCATATGGACGAAAAATAAAAACCTTTGGTAAATATCAGTGGATAGAAGATGATGGATATGTATGGTATCAAATAGAAATTATAGAGAAAAAACTTGCTTTTCAAATACTTCAAATAAAAGATTTGAAAGAACTAGCTCATCGGATACAAATTTCTAAACGATTACTAGATATAAAAGTAGAAAAAAATATTCCGCTCATAAGTTCAGCTAAAATATGGTTTTATTTATTGCAGTATGCGATGTTATTACTTCAGCTATTTCTCATTTACTCTGTGTATAATCGTTTTATCGAACAACCTACTGTATTCCCTCCGTTGTTTGCTTGTTTCTTGATTCTGGTAGTAAGTTTAATTTTTTTACTCCCAGAATTGAGTGTTAATGAAAGCGATGATAAAAAATCTGAAATATTCTTTGTAGTCCTCCTTTACTTTATTGTAGCAGTTGATGCTGTAACAGCGTATTATTCGTATAATTCGCCTAATAATGTTTTTATTGCTCCTCTTGTTGGAATAGTCTCGCTTTTTCTAATTGTTGGTGAAGTAATTTTAAAAGCTATCATTTTCGGGGAAAGTGAAATTGGTAAAGTATCTACAATTTATATCGAAGAATATAGAAAACTACAGGGACCTAACTTAAGTGAGAGACGCTTTAGAAATTATTTTAAAGTTATTCCATTTTTAAATAAGATTAAAAATTTATTTCACAAATATATTATTCCACTCTTTAATAAGATTAAGAATTTATTTCATAAAGATAAGAGGGAGGGGAATGATGACCTATAAACACCGACTCTTTGACCTTGACTATCCCCTTCTCAACTTTGAAACATTTGAGGATTGGAGGGCAGTCTGACATCAGATATTCAAGGGATAAATCAATCAGGGATTGACAGTAAGTGGTTTAACCCCTACATACTTCAGAATACAAGCACCGCTATCCCAAGTTGTCAGATTCAAGATTGAAGATATTAGAATTAAAAGGAGAGACTCATGTGCTTGATTTGTCAAAGAATTGAATGGATCAAGGCAGGGGAAAATCCCTACTTTGTAAAAGAACTAGAAACAGGCTATGTTGTTATTGGAGACCACCAATACTTTAAGGGCTATACCTTATTTCTGGCAAAAGAGCATGTCACAGAACTTCACCATATGGAGACTTCTGAAAAACTTCGTTTTCTAGAGGAAATGAGTTTGGTCCAAGAAGCTGTTGCCAAAACGTTTAAAGCTGAAAAGATGAATATTGAACTCCTAGGAAATGGCGATGCCCATCTTCATTGGCATCTGTTTCCTAGACGAACAGGTGACATGAATGGTCACGGTCTCAATGGACGTGGTCCAGTCTGGTGGGTTCCTTTTGAAGAAATGACAGCAGAAACCTGCCAAGCAAAACCGGATGAGATTAAAAAGTTAGTCAAACGTTTATCGTCAGAAGTAGACAAATTATTGGAAATAAAGGAGTAGAAATGAAAAAAAGATACCTTGTCTTGACAGCCTTGCTAGCCTTGAGTCTAGCAGCTTGTTCACAAGAAAAAGCAAAAAATGAAGATGGCTCAGTTAAGACAGAGCAAACAGCTAAAGCTGATGGAACAGTAGGAAGTAAGGCTCAAGGAGCTGCCCAGAAAAAAGCAGAAGTGGTTAACAAAGGAGACTACTACAGCATCCAAGGGAAATACGATGAAATCATCGTAGCCAATAAACACTACCCATTGTCAAAAGACTACAATCCAGGGGAAAATCCAACAGCCAAGGCTGAGTTGGTCAAACTCATTAAAGCTATGCAAGAGGCAGGATTCCCGATTAGTGATCATTACAGTGGTTTTAGAAGTTATGAAACTCAGACCAAGCTCTATCAAGATTATGTCAACCAAGATGGGAAGGCAGCAGCTGACCGTTATTCTGCTCGACCTGGCTATAGCGAACACCAGACAGGTTTAGCCTTTGATGTGATTGGGACAAATGGTGATTTAGTAACAGAAGAAAAAGCAGCCCAATGGCTCTTGGATCATGCAGCTGATTATGGCTTTGTTGTCCGTTATCTCAAAGGCAAGGAAAAGGAAACAGGCTATATGGCTGAGGAATGGCATCTTCGATATGTCGGAAAAGAAGCAAAAGAAATTGCTGAGAGTGGTCTCAGTTTGGAAGAATACTACGGCTTTGAAGGCGGAGATTACGTCGATTAATACTCTTCGAAAATCTCTTCAAACCACGTCAGCGTCGCCTTACCGTATGTGTAGGATACTGACTACGTCAGTTCCATCTACAACCTCAAAACAGTGTTTTGAGCAACCTGCGGCTAGCTTCCTAGTTTGCTCTTTGATTTTCATTGAGTATAAAAAACTTTTCTCTTGCAATTCTAGATAAATAGTGTATAATAGATAAGTATGTGTAAAGCATACTTGTGGGAGGTAAAAATCTCTAATTACCGCCAAAACCACAAAGGAGGATTTAAAAATGGCTAAAAAAGTCGAAAAACTTGTAAAATTGCAAATCCCTGCTGGTAAAGCTACACCAGCTCCACCGGTTGGACCTGCTCTTGGTCAAGCTGGTATCAACATCATGGGATTCACAAAAGAGTTCAACGCTCGTACAGCTGACCAAGCTGGTATGATCATTCCAGTTGTTATCTCAGTTTACGAAGATAAATCATTTACTTTCATCACTAAAACACCACCAGCTGCTGTTCTTTTGAAAAAAGCTGCAGGTGTTGAAAAAGGATCAGGTACACCTAACAAAACTAAAGTTGCTACAGTTACTCGTGCACAAGTACAAGAAATTGCAGAAACTAAGATGCCAGATTTGAACGCAGCAAACATTGAGTCTGCAATGCGTATGATCGAAGGTACTGCTCGTTCTATGGGATTCACTGTTGTTGACTAATCAATAACACCCCAATATAACCCGCAAGACTTCATCATTTCGAGAAGTGACGTGGGAGATGAAAATCGATTGAACCACTTACAAGGAGAATAGAAAATGGCTAAAAAAAGCAAACAACTTCGTGCTGCTCTTGAGAAAATCGACAGTACAAAAGCATACAGCGTAGAAGAAGCTGTAGCACTTGCAAAAGAAACTAACTTTGCAAAATTTGACGCAACTGTAGAAGTTGCTTACAACTTGAACATCGACGTTAAAAAAGCTGATCAACAAATCCGTGGAGCAATGGTATTGCCAAACGGTACTGGTAAAACTTCACGCGTTCTTGTTTTCGCACGTGGTGCAAAAGCTGAAGAAGCAAAAGCTGCTGGTGCAGACTTTGTTGGTGAAGATGACCTTGTTGCTAAAATCAACGACGGTTGGTTGGACTTCGACGTAGTTATCGCTACACCTGACATGATGGCTCTTGTTGGACGTCTTGGACGTGTCCTTGGACCACGTAACTTGATGCCAAACCCTAAAACTGGTACTGTAACAATGGATGTTGCTAAAGCAGTTGAAGAGTCTAAAGGTGGTAAAATCACTTACCGTGCTGACCGTGCAGGTAACGTTCAAGCAATCATCGGTAAAGTATCATTTGAAGCTGAAAAATTGGTTGAAAACTTTAAAGCTTTCAACGAAACAATCCAAAAAGCAAAACCAGCTACAGCTAAAGGAACTTACGTAACAAACTTGACTATCACAACTACTCAAGGTGTTGGTATCAAGGTTGACGTGAACTCACTTTAATCAACTAGAATCTCTGGCTTCGGTCAGAGTTTTTTTATTCAAATTTATCAACAAAGGATTGGAGGAAATAAAAGTGTTGAGAGAAGCTGTACAGGAGGATTTATTTGAGTTATTAAATCTCTACCTGTCCTTACATGAGAAAGAAATCCCAGAAGATAGTCTTCATTTGCAGCAAGTATGGAGTGAGATGATTTCTGACCAACGCCATCATGTTATCGTGAAGGAGGTGGAAGGAAGAATAGTCTCCTCCTGTATTTGTGTCATTATTCCCAACTTGACAAGAGGTGTGAGACCCTATGCTTTGATAGAAAATGTGGTGACCCGAGAAGAAGATAGAGGGAAAGGGTATGCAAGCGCTTGTCTTGAATATGCTAAACAAATAGCTAAAGAGGAAAATTGTTATAAGATGATGCTCCTGACAGGTTCTAAAAATACAAGCACCCAGGATTTTTATAAAGGAGCTGGTTATAATAGTAAGGATAAAACAGCCTATATTCAGTGGTTGGATTAAAACTTGAATCTTAAATAGTCAGGACGAAATCATGGATTAGCAAATAAAAATCTTCTATTTCTTCTTTCACGGAAAATATGGTATAATAGAGAGTAAAAAACTTTGAAAGAAAGAAAAAGATGAATTTAAAAGATTACATTGCAACAATTGAAAATTATCCGAAGGAAGGTATTACTTTCCGTGATATAAGTCCTTTGATGGCTGATGGAAATGCTTATAGCTATGCTGTTCGTGAAATCGTTCAATATGCTACTGACAAGAAAATTGATATGATCGTAGGGCCCGAAGCTCGTGGTTTTATCGTGGGTTGTCCAGTTGCCTTTGAGTTGGGAATTGGTTTTGCGCCTGTTCGTAAGCCAGGTAAATTACCACGCGAAGTTATTTCTGCTGACTATGAAAAAGAGTATGGTGTTGATACCTTGACTATGCACGCGGATGCCATCAAGCCAGGTCAACGTGTTCTCATCGTAGATGATCTTTTGGCAACAGGTGGAACTGTCAAGGCAACCATTGAAATGATTGAAAGACTTGGCGGAGTTGTAGCCGGTTGTGCTTTCTTGATTGAACTTGATGAACTTAAAGGCCGTGAAAAAATCGGAGATTACGATTACAAGGTACTTATGCATTATTAATGAAAAACAGTCCTTGGGGCTGTTTTCTCTTCATCTGCTATATAAACAAACTATAGCTAGTTAGAGAAAAACTATAATTGAAAACTATATCTTCTTGCAGTATAATAAAAGGACTAAGTGTTTGAGATTTGACTTCAAACACATTCAATTATTTCTAAAAGAGTACAGTTAGGAGAAGGTTATGCCGATTAGAATTGATAAAAAATTGCCAGCTGTTGAGATTTTACGGACAGAGAATATCTTTGTCATGGATGATCAACGTGCGGCCCACCAAGATATCCGTCCCTTGAAAATTTTGATTTTAAACCTAATGCCCAAAAAAGTGGTCACAGAGACCCAGTTGTTACGGCATTTAGCAAATACTCCTTTGCAATTGGACATAGACTTTCTCTATATGGAGAGCCACCGTTCCAAGACGACTCGTGCAGAGCATATGGAGACTTTTTATAAAACTTTTCTTGAAGTCAAGGACGAGTATTTTGATGGGATGATTATCACAGGGGCTCCGATTGAGCATTTACCATTTGAGGAAGTGGACTATTGGGAGGAATTCAGTCAGGTGCTTGAGTGGTCCAAGACCCATGTCTATTCGACCCTTCATATCTGCTGGGGTGCCCAAGCAGGTCTTTATGCTCGCTATGGAGTTGATAAACACCAGATGGAGCAGAAATTGTCAGGCATTTACCCGCAGGATACCTTGAAAGAGGGCCATCTTCTCTTTCGTGGTTTTGATGATAGCTATGTAGCTCCCCATTCTCGTTATACAGAAATCTATAAGGAAGAGATATTAGGAAAAACCAATCTGGAAATCCTCTCTGAGGGAGAACAAGTCGGCGTTTCTATTTTAGCCAGTCGGGATCTTCGTGAGATTTATAGTTTTGGTCATTTAGAATATGACCGTGATACTCTAGCAAAAGAGTATTTTCGTGATTGTGAGGCAGGACTTAATCCTCATATTCCAGAAAATTACTTCAAAAATGATGATGTGAATGAGACACCGTGTCTCTGTTGGTCTTCATCAGCTGCCCTCTTTTTCAGTAACTGGGTTAACTATGCTGTCTATCAGGAAACTCCTTTTGACTGGAAAAAGGTAGAGGACGATGCGGCTTCATTTGGATATTTATAAGAGGAATTATGACATATTTTGACGCTTTTAAATCAGGGAACTTGGTTTTGCCAAGTGCCCTACTCTTGCATTTTAAGGAACTCTTTCCTTCCAGTGATGATTTTCTCGTCTGGCAATTTTTCTATCTACAAAATACATCTGCTTTGGATGAGTTGTCGCCAAGCCAAATCGCTGAAATTATTGGCAAAGAGTTAGCAGATGTCAACCAATCCATTTCAAACTTGACTGAAAATGGGCTACTACAATATCGAACCATTGAACTAAATGGGGAGATTGAGCTCATTTTTGATGCTAGTTTAGCCTTTGAACGCTTGGATAGCTTGTTGGACAGCCAGACTCCAGCTACAACTACCCCAAACCCGCAAAATCAATTGAAGGATCTGGTTGAGACTTTTCAGCAGGAATTAGGACGCTTGCTAACGCCGTTTGAAATCGAAGATCTTTCCAAGACTGTCAAAGAAGACGGGATCAAGGCGGATTTGATCAAAGAAGCTCTTCGAGAAGCCGTTCTAAATGGCAAACCAAACTGGAAATATATTCAGGCAATTCTACGGAACTGGCGCCATGAAGGCATTCAATCTGTTGCCCAAGTAGAGGCCAAACGAGCAGATCGGGAGGCTAACAATCCTAAACAAGTTCAGGCTTCGGCTGATTTCCTCGATGCCATGAATTTATGGCAAGAGTAGTAGCTTGAAAAATCTTGAAAATTAGAGTAAGGTTTGCAAGCTCCTTATAAATATGATAAAATAATAGAAAATAAAATGAAAAAAGAGGTATGTGAAATGTCACGTAAACCATTTATCGCTGGTAACTGGAAAATGAACAAAAATCCAGAAGAAGCAAAAGCATTCGTTGAAGCCGTTGCCTCAAAACTTCCTTCATCAGACCTTGTTGAAGCTGGTATCGCAGCTCCAGCTCTTGATTTGACAGCTGTTCTTGCTGCTGCTAAAGGTTCAAACCTTAAAGTTGCTGCTCAAAACTGCTACTTTGAAAATGCAGGTGCTTTCACTGGTGAAACTAGCCCACAAGTTTTGAAAGAAATCGGTACAGACTACGTTGTGATCGGTCACTCAGAACGCCGTGACTACTTCCATGAAACTGACGAAGATATCAATAAAAAAGCAAAAGCAATCTTTGCAAACGGTATGCTTCCAATCATCTGTTGTGGTGAGTCACTTGAAACTTACGAAGCTGGTAAAGCAGCTGAATTCGTAGGTGCTCAAGTATCTGCTGCTTTGGCTGGCTTGACTGCTGAGCAAGTTGCTGCATCTGTTATCGCTTATGAGCCAATCTGGGCTATCGGTACTGGTAAATCAGCTTCACAAGACGACGCACAAAAAATGTGTAAAGTTGTTCGTGACGTTGTAGCTGCTGACTTCGGTCAAGAAGTTGCTGACAAAGTACGCGTTCAATACGGTGGTTCAGTTAAACCTGAAAACGTTGCTTCATACATGGCTTGCCCAGACGTTGACGGTGCCCTTGTTGGTGGTGCGTCACTTGAAGCTGAAAGCTTCTTGGCATTGCTTGATTTTGTAAAATAATCTAAGTTTTTCCAGACAGTCAGTCAAAAGTACTAGGTGACTTTGACTGCCTGTCTTGTTTTTACTTGGAGCATTCTTGTGAAAAGGAATTTTTCCGACTAGGAAAGTTCCTTAGGGAAGGAAAGGCGTGCGGATGCGCGCTCTTTTCTGTATCAAAAGGTTATGAAAGGGGGAGTTATGCTCTATATTTGGTCTTATTTGAAAAAATATCCCAAGTGGTTATTCTTGGATTTCTTTGGAGCGGTTTTCTTTGTTATCGTCAATCTTGGACTACCGACTGTTCTAGCTCGGATGATTGATGAAGGTGTGAACAAAGGAAATGAGCATCAATTGTATGTTTGGGCCGCAATCATGCTGCTGATTATCCTATGTGGAACCTTGGGGCGTATAGTCTTAGCCTATGCTGCTAGTAACTTGACGACCCATATGGTCAAGGATATGAGGGATGATCTCTATGCCAAATTACAAGAGTATTCTCATAATGAATATGAAAAGATAGGAGTGTCTTCACTGGTTACTCGCATTACCAGTGATGCCTTTGTTCTCATGCAGTTTGCAGAACAGACCTTAAAACTGGGTGTCATCACTCCCATGATGATGCTGTCTAGTATTTTAATGATCTTTTTAACCAGCCCGTCATTAGCCTGGATAGTAGCTTTTGCAGTACCTTTCTTGGCTGTGGTGGTTATTTATGTGGCTGTCAAGACTCGCCCTTTGTCAGAGAAACAGCAGGCTACCTTAGATAAGATCAATCAATATGCTAGAGAAAATCTGATGGGGCTTCGTGTCATTCGCGCCTTTGCCCGTGAGGAATTTCAGGAGGAACGCTTTGCAGGACAAAATGCAGTCTATGCAGCCAATTCCAATCGTCTGTTTAAACTAACCGGTTTGACGGAACCTTTGTTTGTTCAGATTATCATTGCCATGATTGTAGCTATTGTCTGGTTTGCTCTGGACCCTATCAAACAAGGTTCCCTGCAAATTGGAGACTTGGTAGCCTTTATCGAATATAGCTTCCACGCCCTCTTGTCCTTCCTTTTCCTATCTAATCTCTTCACCATGTATCCTCGTACAGCGGTTTCGAGTGAACGCTTGAAAGAAGTCATGGATATGCCGATTTCTATTGATCCCAATGAAGGAGGCGTCAGAGAGACAGCAACCCACGGCTATTTGGAATTTGAAAATGTCACCTTTGCCTATCCTGGTGAGACGGAAAATCCTGTTTTGCACAACATTTCGTTCAGCGCTAAACCGGGTGAAACCATTGCCTTTATCGGATCGACCGGATCGGGCAAGTCCTCTCTTGTGCAATTAATTCCTCGTTTTTACGATGTCACACTTGGAAAAATTAAAGTAGATGGTGTTGATGTGAGGGATTACCGCCTCAAGTCTCTCCGTCAAAAGATTGGTTTTATCCCGCAGAAGGCCTTGCTTTTTACAGGAACTATCGCTGAAAATATCCGCTATGGGAAGGAAGATGCTAGTCACAAAGATTTACATCAGGCAGCGGATGTGGCGCAAGCCAAAGATTTTATCGAAAGCCGAGAAGAAGGCTTTGCGACCCATCTAGCTGAAGGTGGAAGCAATCTTTCTGGAGGACAGAAACAACGTCTCTCAATTGCCCGAGCGGTTATAAAGAATCCTGATATCTATATTTTTGACGATTCCTTCTCAGCCTTGGATTATCGCACGGATGCTATTTTACGCCGTCGTCTCAAGGAAGTCACACAGAATGCAACGGTTTTAATTGTTGCTCAACGTGTCGGAACCATCATGGATGCTGACCAGATCATCGTTCTTGATAAGGGAGAGATCGTGGGTCGCGGTCGCCATGAGGAATTAATGGAAACCAATGATATCTATCGTGAGATTGCTGAGTCGCAGTTGAAAAATGCATCGCTAACAGAAGAATAGGAGGAAATATGAAAACACAATCTAGTTTGGCTCGTTTGTGGAGCTATTTGAAAGCCTACCGTTTTTCTGTCTTTTTTGCGGTTTTTCTAAAAGTTTTGAGTGTGGTCATGAGTGTCTTGGAGCCTTTTGTATTGGGGCTAGCCATTACGGAGTTGACAAAGAATCTCTTAGATATGGCTAAGGGCCTTTCAGGTGCTAGTATCAATACAGCCTACATCGGAACTGTTTTAATCATTTACCTCTTTAGAGGGCTCTTGTATGAACTTGGGTCTTATTATTCCAACTATTTCATGACCAATGCGGTCCAGTCCATGACCCAAGATCTGCGAAATGAAATGACTGAAAAAATCAATCGTATCCCAGTATCTTTCTTTGACAAACACCAATTTGGTGATTTATTGGGACGCTTTACCAGTGACGTTGAGACAGTGTCCAACGCTCTTCAACAGTCTTTCCTCCAAATTGTCAATGCTGTTCTGACGATTGTCCTTGTCATGGGAATGGTTTTATACTTGAACTTTCAACTGGCTATAGTGGTGATTCTATCCATTCCAGTGACCTATTTTGGTGCTAGAAGCATCCTGAAACGTTCTCAGCCTTATTTTAAAGAGCAGGCGGCTATTTTAGGACGGATGAATGGTTATGTGCAGGAAAATCTCACAGGTTTTAATGTTTTGAAACTCTATGGTCGTGAGGAAACTTCGCATAAAGAATTTTCTGAGATTACGGACGACCTCCAACGTGTTGGCTTTAAAGCCAGCTTTATCTCTGGGCTCATGATGCCAGCTCTTCATGCCGTATCAGACTTGACCTATCTGATCGTTGCAGTTCTTGGTGGTTTGCAGGTTATTGCGGGCCGTTTGACAGTGGGGAATATGCAGGCCTTTGTTCAGTATGTTTGGCAGGTTAGCCAGCCTATCCAAAACATCACACAACTTGCAGGTCAAATGCAAAGTGCCAAGTCTTCGCTCGATCGTATCTTCGACATTTTGGATGAGACAGAGGAAGCCGAGGGAGAAGAGCACGAAATCCTTGAACCCTTAACAGGTCAGGTAACCTTTAAGCAGGTTGATTTCCAGTATGTCGAAAACAAACCATTGATTCGAAACTTTAATCTAGAAGTTCAACCAGGAGAGATGGTAGCGATTGTTGGTCCGACTGGAGCTGGTAAGACAACTTTGATTAATCTACTCATGCGTTTTTATGATGTTACAGCAGGTGCAATCTTAGTTGATGGGCAGGATATTCGCCAGTTGTCACGACAGGACTACCGTCGTCAGTTTGGGATGGTCTTGCAGGATGCTTGGCTCTACGAAGGTACTATCAAAGAAAACCTACGTTTTGGAAATCTTGACGCCAGTGATGAGGAAATAATAGAAGCTGCCAAAGCAGCAAATGTAGACCACTTTATTCGAACTCTTCCTGGTGGTTACAACATGGAGATGAACCAAGAGTCAAGCAATATTTCCCTCGGGCAGAAACAACTCTTGACCATTGCGCGTGCTCTCCTAGCCAATCCTAAAATTCTCATTTTGGATGAAGCGACTTCCTCTGTTGACACCCGTTTGGAACTCTTGATTCAAAAAGCCATGAAACGGTTGATGAAGGGAAGAACCAGCTTTGTCATCGCCCACCGTCTCTCGACCATTCAAGAAGCAGACAAGATTCTCGTTCTTAAGGATGGACAGATTATTGAGCAGGGAAACCATGAAAGCTTGCTCCAAGAAAAAGGCTTTTATTATGATTTGTACCAAAGCCAATTTTCAAGCAAATCCAATCAAGTCAGCTAATAAACTAAAGCTAGATTTTTCTTAAATTATCAGTCAATTACAACTTTTTTAATATGGGTTAATTTTCTTGCTTTTGTATACCAGAAGTAGTATACTTAGGTAGTAATCAATAAATATGGTTACAAAAATAATATTATGAGGTGAGAAAAATGGTAGAATTGAAAAAAGATGCATTAAAAGACGTTACAACATTATCTAAAACAGCGCCAGTAGCATTGGCAAAAACAAAGGAAGTATTGAACCAAGCAGTAGCGGACTTGTATGTGGCTCACATTGCCCTTCACCAAGTTCACTGGTATATGCGTGGTCGTGGCTTCCTGGTATGGCATCCAAAAATGGATGAATACATGGATAGTCTTGATAGCTATCTTGACGAAATCAGTGAACGTTTGATTACTCTTGGTGGCAAACCTTACTCAACTTTGACAGAGTTCCTTCAACACAGTGAAATCGAAGAAGAAGAAGGAGAATTCCGTAACGTTGAAGAAAGCTTGGAACGAGTTCTAGCAATTTATCGCTACCTCATCGCTCTTTTCCAAAAAGCTTTGGATGTAACTGACGAAGAAGGCGATGATGTTACAAACGATATCTTTGTTGGTGCTAAGGCTGAACTTGAGAAAACAGTTTGGATGCTTACAGCAGAGCTTGGACAAGTTCCTGGTTTGTAAGATATAGTTGCTACCCCTTTTATCATGAGGTGCTTGATAAGTGCCCATGATCAATCATCTTTTAAAAGTCATGTAACTGTAAAAAGTTGCATGATTTTTTTGTCTGCTGGACTTAGGACACATTGTCAAAAGTAGGATTTTACGGTATAATAGTTGCTGTTCAATAACATATGAATTTTAAAGAATAATTGTTAGTTTAAGGAGGACTTATGAACAACTTACCAAATTGCCCAAAATGTAATTCAGAATATGTCTACGAAGACGGAAGTCTCTTGGTCTGTCCAGAGTGTGCCTATGAGTGGAATCCTGCAGAAGTTGCAGAAGTAGAAGAAGGTGTTGTTGCTATCGATGCCAATGGAAATAAATTGGCTGACGGAGATACTGTAACCCTTATAAAGGATTTGAAAGTAAAAGGTGCGCCGAAGGATTTGAAACAAGGAACTCGTGTTAAAAATATCCGTATCGTAGAAGGTGACCACAACATCGACTGTAAGATTGATGGTTTTGGAGCTATGAAACTCAAGTCAGAATTTGTTAAGAAAATCTAGCCATGAAACTGAATTATAAATTTATCTTTTATAGTCGTGTGCTCTTGTTTTTAGCGGCATTTACAGGAGTTTATTTGGAGATTACCAAGCACGGTGGCTTTGGAATGCTCCTTTACTACACAGTGTTGTCCAATCTTTTGGTAACGATTTTCACGGGCTATCTGCTCCGTGTGATGAGCCGTTCAGGTGAAAATTGGCAAAGTTCGACCCTGCTTCGTCTCAAGGGTGGCGTTACCATGAGTATCATGATTACCTGTGTGATTTATCATTTTATGCTTGCTCCGATCGCGACAGACTTTTACCGTGTGGAAAATTTCCTTTGCCACTATATCGTTCCACTCTGGTTTTTAGCCGATACCCTCTTCTTTGATAAACAGGGTCAATACAAGATCTGGGATCCAGTCTTGTGGACCATCTTGCCCTTGGTTTATATGATTTTTGCCTTGTTTAACGGTCTGGTCTTAAAACTCAATATTCCGAATTCCAAGGACAATCCCTTCCCTTATTTCTTTTTAAATGTGAACAAGGGTTGGGACATGGTTATCAAATGGTGTTTGATCATTTTTGCGGCGTATATGGTTGCAGGCTTTATCTTCTATCTGATCAAGCAAATCAAGCGAAAATAGTCTTCCTATTAAGAAAGTTAGGACGGAGTCTCTAGTTCAATCGGGCTCCTTCTTTTCTTGCCCTCTTCCTTTTACAAGGATCAACAGTGAGAAATATACAGAAAGAAAATCCATGAAACAATATTTAGAACGGGCTAGTATTTTGGCCCTCTCCCTCGTTTTGATTACCTCCTTTTCCATATCAAGTGCTTTACCAGCCATGTTTGACTACTATCAGGGCTATCCCAAAGAACAAATCGAGCTCCTAGTCAGTCTCCCTTCTTTTGGGATTATGATTATGCTAGTCTTAAACGGTGTGCTAGAGCGTTTGTTTCCTGAACGTCTTCAGATTAGTCTGGGCCTTCTCATCCTTTCTATCGGTGGAACAGCCCCCTTCTGGTATCAGGATTATAACTTTGTCTTTGCGATGCGAATTTTATTTGGCTTGGGCGTTGGAATGATCAATGCCAAGGCCATTTCCATCATCAGTGAACGCTATCATGGAAAGACACGGATTCAGATGCTGGGGCTCCGCGGATCAGCAGAAGTTGTCGGGGCGTCGATTTTGACTCTAGTGGTAGGTCAACTCTTATCCTGGGGATGGACAGTGACTTTCTTGGCCTACAGTGCAGGATTTTTAGTATTGCTTCTTTATCTGCTCTTTGTCCCTTATGGAAAAGAAAAGAAAGAAACAAAGAGAAAAGAAGCCGAAACGACTCGTTTGACAAGACAGATGAAAAGCTTGATTTTTCTATTGGCTGTCGAAGCAGCAGTTGTTGTCTGCACCAACACAGCTATCACCATTCGTATTCCTAGTCTGATGGTGGAAAGAGGTCTAGGGGATGCCCAGTTATCGAGTTTGGTTTTAAGTATCATGCAGTTGATTGGGATTGTGGCTGGCGTGAGTTTTTCTTTCTTGATTTCTCTGTTTAAAGAAAGGTTGCTCCTTTGGTCAGGTATCACCTTTGGATTGGGACAGATTGTGATTGCCTTGTCTCCGTCATTGGGTGTGATGGTAGTTGGTAGTATTGTAGCAGGTTTTGCATACAGTATAGCTTTGACCACAGTCTTTCAGCTTCTTTCTGAAAGAATCCCAGCTAACCTCCTTAATCAGGCAACCTCTTTTGCAGTTCTAGGATGTAGCTTTGGTGCCTTTACCACACCTTTCGTCCTGGGAGCTGTCGGTATGATCACTCAAAACGGGATGCTGGTTTTCACCCTTCTAGGATGCTGGTTGATTGTCACTTCTATTTTTGTTATGTACGCACTTCAAAAGAAAGCTTAGGAATGATTCCTAGCTTTTTCTTTATTATTTCTGTACCCAGACAATTTCCTTTCTTTAAACTTGTTTACACTTTTATTTCCTGATAAAATAGAAGCTATGACAAGATATAAAGCAATCATTTCCTATGATGGTTACGCTTTTGCTGGCTTTCAGCGTCAGCCCCATGCGCGGAGCGTTCAGGAGGAAATCGAAAAAACGTTAATGAGGCTGAATAAAGGACAAGCCATTACTGTTCACGGTGCTGGTAGGACAGATAGTGGGGTCCATGCTCTGGGACAGGTTATTCATTTTGACCTGCCCTATCAGATGGATGAGGAAAAACTCCGTTTTGCTCTGGATACTCAGTCTCCAGAAGATATCGATGTGATTTCAATTGAGATTGTGGCGGATGATTTTCATTGTCGTTATGCTAAGCATAGCAAGACCTATGAGTTTATCGTGGATAGGGGCCGTCCTAAAAATCCCATGCGTCGTCGCTATGCTACTCACTTTCCCTATCCCCTCGATGTGGAGCGGATGCAGATAGCAATCAAAAAGCTAGAGGGAACCCACGATTTTACCGGGTTTACAGCGTCTGGGACTAGTGTAGAGGACAAGGTTCGGACTATTACAGAAGCTAGTCTTAGTGTTGATGAGACAGGCCAATTTTTGATCTTTACCTTTTCAGGGAATGGTTTCTTGTATAAGCAGATTCGCAATATGGTGGGGACACTGCTCAAAATCGGAAATAATCGAATGCCAGTTGAGCAGATTGACTTGATTTTGGAGAAGAAGGACAGGCAACTTGCAGGTCCCACGGCTGCACCAAATGGCTTGTATTTGAAGGAGATTCGTTATGAAGAATAATCGTATTTTAGCCCTTTCTGGGAATGATATTTTTAGTGGCGGTGGTTTGTCAGCTGATCTTGCCACCTATACCTTAAACGGTTTGCATGGCTTTGTAGCAGTGACTTGTTTGACGGCCTTGACAGAAAAGGGATTTGAAGTCTTTCCAACAGATGACGCCATTTTTCAACATGAATTAGATAGTTTGCGTGATGTGGATTTTGCGGGAATCAAGATTGGTCTTCTCCCTACTGTCAGTGTGGCTGAGAAAGCCTTGGATTTTATCAAACAACGCCCAGGAGTACCTGTGGTGTTAGACCCTGTTTTGGTCTGCAAGGAAACGCATGATGTGGCAGTCAGCCAACTCTGTCAAGAGTTAATTCGCTTTTTTCCTCATGTCAGTGTGATTACGCCAAATCTTCCAGAGGCAGAATTATTAGCTGATCAAGAGATTAAAACCTTGGAAGATATGAAAACTGTAGCGCAGAAATTGCATGAATTAGGAGCGCCAGCAGTTGTTATCAAGGGAGGCAATCGTCTCAGTCAGGACAAGGCAGTAGATGTCTTTTATGACGGAAAAACTTTCACTGTCCTAGAAAATCCCGTTATCCAAGGGCAAAATGCAGGGGCAGGTTGTACCTTTGCCTCAAGCATTGCCAGTCACCTAGTCAAAGAGGATGAACTATTAGCAGCAGTGGAAAGTTCTAAAGCTTTCGTTTACCGTGCTATTGCACAAGCAGATCAATATGGAGTAAGACAATATGAAGCAAACCAAAACAAATAAAATCGCCCTAGTATCTATCTTAACAGCCCTATCCGTAGCCTTAGGTTATGTGGTGAAAATCCCAACAGCTACTGGGATCCTCACTTTTTTGGATGCTGGAATTTTCTTTACCGCCTTTTATTTTGGACGTCGTGAAGGAGCCATCGTTGGAGGTCTAGGAGGTTTTATCATTGACCTTATTTCAGGTTATCCTCACTGGATGATCTTCAGCTTGATTTTCCATGGTTCACAGGGCTATTTTGCAGGTTTTAAAGGCAAATGGCAGTGGATTGGATTAGTCTTGGCCTCGATCGTCATGGTAGCTGGATATGCATTCGCTACTGCTTGGATGAAAGGATGGGGTGTAGCCTTGGCAGATGTTCCTCATAATATATTGCAGAATTTTGTTGGAATGTTTGCAGGATTTCTTCTCTATCAAAGTATTAAAAAGATAAAATAAAAAAGTCAGCTATTAGAGCTGACTTTTTGCTTGTCTAGATTTAATCAAAATAAAGTAAATCTTTGCTGGTGCTTGTAAAGAGGTCGAAACCATCCTTGGTTACGACACCACAGTCTTCGATACGAACCCCGACTTTACCAGGGATATAGATACCAGGTTCAACAGAGAAGCACATACCTTCTTCGATGACCATGTCATTTCCTTCCATGATAGATGGGAATTCGTGGACATCCATACCGATACCGTGACCGAGACGGTGGTTGAAGTACTCACCGTAACCAGCTTTTTCGATGACCTCACGGGCAGCGCAGTCCACCTCATGAGCAGTCACACCTGGTTTGATAAAGTCAAGAGCAGCTTGTTGGGCTTCAAGGGTCAAGTTGTAAATATCTTTTTTGAATTGGTCAGGTTTACCGACAGCGACTGTACGAGTCATATCTGATGCGTAGCCATTGACCATCACACCGAGGTCAAAGAGGAGAAGGGCGTCCTTTTCAACTTTGTTTGCACCAGGAATTCCGTGCGGATTTGCAGCGTTATCACCAGTCAAGACCATAGTATCAAAACTCATTTCATAGCCTTCACGCTTCATGGCAAAGTCGATTTGTGCAATGATGTCTGTCTCAGTCTTGTCAAGAGAAATGTTGTCAAAACCAACTTTTACAGCTTTATCAGCATAGAGACCTGCAACCATCATTTTTTGGACTTCATCAGCTGATTTGATGAGGCGCATGCGTTGGATGCGAGGAGTGAGGTTTTCAAACTCAGCAGTTTCAAAGACAGTTTTCAGACCATGGTATTTGGTCAAGATGAGATTGTCAAACTCAACAGCGACACGTTTGAAATCAAGTTGAGGCAAAGCGTTTTTGATTTTTTGCCATGGATTTTCAGAGTCTACATAGCCCACAACTGGGAAGGAAACGGTGCTACTTGCACGTTCAACCTCAAGGGCTGGGACAAAGAGAAGCGGTTCCTGATCCGCTAGGACAAAAAGGAACATTTGGCGTTCATGAGGATCACTGTAAAAGCCAGTGAGGTAATTGATAGTGACGGGGTCAGATACGACAGCGACGTCTAGTTTTTCTGATTCAAGATATGTTAGGATTTGTTGTAATTTAGACATATGCTACCTTCTTTCTACCCCTCTATTTTGGCAAAAAATGAGAGAAAATGCAAGGGAGAAGGGTAAAAGAACAGGCAAAAAGAACTCCGACAAGATAGGGGAGTTCTTTTATCTAATTTTCCTTAGTTTAAGAAAAGTCAGCCTTGCTTTTCACGTCGCTGTATTCTTCAGCGATTTCTTGGCTGAGGATGTCCTCATAGGCAGGGAGTTGGATGTCCTGACCGTATTTTTTCTTGAGGGCAGTAGTGACTAGGCGATAAGCCAGATTGGCATTACGAGAGAGGATAGGTCCGTGGAAGTAGGAACCAAAGACATTCTTATAATGAACCCCTTCGCCGATTTTTTCTTCGTTGTTTCCATTTCCGTAGACAACCTGTCCCAGCGGTTTTTGGTCATCTGAGAGGAAGGTACGGCCTTGGTGATTTTCAAAGCCATAGTAGTTTTCATCAAAATCTTCATTGTGAATCTTGATGTCCCCGATAAAGCGGTTATTGGTCTGGTTGAGGGTGTAGTGACCCATGACACCGAGGCCTTCGATGCGTTTACCTGAAGCTTCAACATAATATTGCCCCAGTAGCTGAAAACCACCACAGATAGCTAGAACCACACCGTCGTTTTGGATGTAGTTGTCAATGCTCTCTTTTTTAGCAGGTAGGTCTCCTGCGATGATACTTTGTTCAAAGTCTTGACCACCACCGAAAAAGGCGATATCGTAGTGATTTTCGTCAAAGTCATCATGGAGAGAAACGATATCAACTGTTACATGAGACCCCAGTTTTTCAGCCACATACTTGAGCATGAGGATGTTTCCATTGTCCCCGTAGGTATTCATGAGGTTTCCATATAGATGGGCAATGTTGAGCTGATAAGGGTAGTTGCCAGCTTTTGAGGAAAGTGAAGTATAAACCATTAGTTCATCTCCTTTCTAACAATCTGACGACTAGCCAGCAGTTCGCGAAATTCCAGCATAGCAGTATAGGTAGCTAGGATATAGGCATGCTTGCAGTCTTGCTTCTCAATGGTTTTGAGAACTTGCTCCAGATTGCTTGTCTCAGTGATTTTATCAGCTGGATAGCCAGTCACCCGAAGACGACGTGCGATTTCAGAATGACGAACACCGCCAGCATTGATTTCAGGAATATCCATGTCAGTGATTTGTTCAAAGTCAGCATCCCAGATCCAGCTAGTATCAATCCCATCAGCATAGTTGGCGTTGAGAAGGACAGAAAGGCTAAATGGATAAGGGGCTAGTTTAATCATCTCGATAGCTTGGGTCGCACCGACAGGATTTTTAATCAAGACAAGGGTGCATTCCTTGTCACCGATATGGAAGGTCTCCTGGCGTCCAAAGACAGCACGGCTCTTATCAAATCCTTGCTTGATCCGTTGCGAATCTGCACCGAGGAAACGAGCAATGGCAACCGCAGCAAGGGCATTGTAGATATTGTAGAGCCCACCGATTTGGATGCCGTATTCTTGTCCGTCAATGACAAAGCGAGAACGATTGTTGGTCAACTCAACCAGTCCTGTCAAACGATAGTCTAGATCAGGACGTTTGCAACCACAATTTTCACAGATATAGGCACCCAAGTTGGCATAAGTATTGTGCTCATATTTGAGGATGCCTTGACAGTCAGGGCAGAGAATACCTTCGGTATTGTAGTGAGCTAGTTGGGCTGGCCCTTTTTCCAAGTCAAAACCAAAATACTGTACAGGATTTGGAATAGCTGGCTTGTAGAAAAGTGGACTGTCACCATTGAGGAGAACAGTAGCCGTAGGCACCTTACGAATGGCATCCAAAATCATGTTATAAGTTGTGTAAATTTCACCGTAGCGGTCCATCTGGTCACGGAAAATGTTAGTGATGACAAAAAGGCTAGGATGGATGTAGTCACAGATACGAGATAGGCTGGCCTCGTCAATTTCGAGAACGGCAATATTTTTCCCAGTTTTAGAAGATTTGGCGGTCAAGAAGGTTGTCGTAATTCCTGTAATCATATTGGCACCGCTTGGATTGGTCAGAACCTGACCATAAACCTCTTTTAAGATGCCGACAGTGAGGGCAGTTGTCAGGGTTTTTCCGTTGGTTCCAGTGACCACGACAATCTCGTAGTTCTTAGCTAAATTTTGTAAAATATCTTTATCAAATTGAAGGGCGAGTTTTCCTGGGAGCGTACTTCCACGGCCAAGACGGCTCAAGATGAAGTGAGAAGAACGTCCAGCTAGGAGGCCCAAAGTAGTTTTTAATTTCATGTTTCTATTATACCATACTTCGCTCAGCAGTCCCATTCTTATATACAGAGCGATATATAACTCGCTCATTTAAATACTTAAATATCACCAATAAATCGGTAGTGTATTTCCAGTTTAATTTGTCTATTCTTACCTCTACCAATCGGTTGGTGAATAATAATTTTATCAATCAATTCGTTGATAATTTTCGGTGTCAACTTCTCAAGCTGAGTATATTTTCGAATGGTTGTCATAAATTTTTCAATGTTGTGGGCAGATTTCATTTTCACCCCAAGAGTTTCGGTGGCGGTTTGGACTTTTTCATTCAACTCGGCTTGTTCCGACTCATAGCTGTCGCACAATTTTTTGAAGCGATCGTCCGCAATCTCACCCAACAGTTGCTTTTCGTAGAGTCGCTGGATGATAGTATCCAACTCTAGCATTCGCTGTTCGTTTTTAGTCAGCTGTTTTTGTAGTTCGCTGAACTTCTTGGTTTCTTTGATTTCAAACTTGTCCTTCAAGCGTTGTGATAAATCTGCTTCGTTAATCTGAAACGAGTTTATCAGTTCTTGAAGCTCGTTTAAAATTAGGTCTTCCAATACTTCTTTACGAAGATAGTGACCGCCCGAACAAGTATCGCCAGCTCGCTTAAAATGGTAACATTTATAATGGTCGAGGTTCACACCATCTTTTTCTTGTGGGCAAAAACTTAATTTATGTTCGTTTTCGCAATAAAGCAAACCTGCAAACAAGTTTTCGTGTCCTGGTTTATCTTTCCAGTTATGCCTTTGAACGACTCGCTTGTGGTTCATCATTTTTCTTGCAATTTCGAAATCTTCCTTCGAAATAATCGCTTCGTGGCTATCAGGGAAAATTAGCCATTCTTCACGAGGTCGCAGACGACAATTTCGCTGTTTGTAGGAAATTTTTGCGGTTTTCAAGTTAATGGTTGAGCCGATATACTCCTCTTTTTCCAATATTTGCCAAATCATCTGAGTTTTCCAATAACAAGGGTCGCTCTCTAAAATCCGATAGTTCGAAACACCCAGTTTCTTTTTGTAGCGAGCAGGAGTGAGGATTTTGTCATACCTTAAACCTTGAGCTATCTCGGTTGGTGTTCTGCCTGAAATATACTCCGAGAATATCCGTTTAACGATTTCTGAAGCATATTCATCTACCAACCACTCCTTACGATTTTCTGGATTATTGAGGTATCCATAAGGGGTAATCCAGCCGATTTTTTCGCCATTTTTGGCTTTGGTATGTTTCGAAAGCTTAATTTTCTCGCTACACTGCATACTATACCAGTTATTAAAGAGCGAAACCAACGGTGTGAGATAGGCATCTTGGCTGGATTTCTTGTTACTATCTATATTTTCTTGTAGGGAAATGAAGCGAATGTTTTTCGAAGGAAAAACCACCTCCAAAAGATTTCCTGAAAGCAGGTAGTCTCGTGAAACACGGCTCAAATCCTTTACCACAAAATTCGAAACTTGGTTGTTTTCAACCAATGCCAGAGCTTGTTGGAAAGCTGGACGCTGGGCATTTGAACCTGAGTAGCCATCATCGTAAAATACAATTGGGTTGCTCAAATTCTCTTGCTCCGCCAGTTTGCTTAAAATCAAGCGTTGGTTGGAAATTGAGTTAGATTCACCTTCGTTTGCGTCTTCTGCGGAAAGCCTACAATACAAAACGCTAATCTTGCTCAAACCTTCAAACTCAACCTCCGTCCAATCTGGAATCTGCCTTGTTAATGTGCTGTTTGTCATCGTGTCTCCTTTCAATTACACTCTAACCCATGGACAGGATACCTCGAAAGGGCGAATAAGTCCAGTCTTTGGGGCTTACTTTTCCTGCAAAATCAGCTTTTCAAGTAATTCTTTCAAATTTTTCGAACCACCAAATTTTCGGCTAATATTAAAAGTTGCTCGCCCGATTTTGACAATTCGTTCTTTTTCATTATTCATCTGTTCGTCCTCCAATCCATGAACTAAATTCCTCCAGCGTTACCACCTGAAACATTGGGTGAAAGTTGTTTAGCTCGCTTTCTATTTTCTTCGAAATCGCTTCTTTTCGTTTGTCGTGTGGTACAATCCATATAACCAGTGGAAACACACCGTCTTGCTCTCGCTGTTCGATGCCTGTCTGGTAGTAGGCGATGTATTTTTTACACTGGTTCACCACTCGATTGAGGGTTTCGGTCGCCATATCAATTTCATAAAAATAACTGTCCTCATATTCGCCCAAAACCAGCTGGGCAAAAGCATCAGGTTTCAGAAAAATCTTCTTGCCCGAAAAGGTGGCGTAGGTGCGGTGGCAGGTGGGCTCAAAATCGAACCGTTCCAGCTGGATTTTGCCAGCTTCTTCCAACAATTTCAGAAAAACATACGCTTGTGTCACCGCCAGCGTGTGTTCCAAGTGGTGGGCGGTGGGTTCATACTTGTTTTTGAAGCGGTGCGGTCGCTTTAGAGATTTCAAACCTTTTGCCGTGATGTGCCAAACGAAACTGCCTGAACCTGCTCGTACACCACCGATTCGCCGTTCGAGGTGATTGATGAGTTGGCGATTTTTGATATGGTTTAAAAGCAAGTTAGCTCTTCGGAAAGCAGTTCGCGAATGCTGGCTATCCTGAAAATAGAGGGCAACAATCTGCTTGGTGGTCGCATAACGGCACTGGGCGAGTAGGGTTAAAATCTCTCGTTCTTTTTCCGTTAGTTCAATTTTCTCCATTTTGTCCTCCTCGCTTCTTCCGTCCTAAGTTTTTGGGCGGCGTTTCATCTTTCTTGTTTTGAAGTGGGATATTTTCGAAATTGACTAAATCGTCGCCGTAGCGTTCCAAACTTTCGGCATAAAGTTCATCAATTGGCTGAGCATTTTTCGAAAGAGGCAGACTTCGCCCTGAGACCCACTTGAAGTGATTGTAAAAAATCGGCATTTGGGCATAAAAGTGAAAAGGTGCAAGGGTCATAAAATCTTCGAAAGTGAGTTCTGGAGCTTGGCTGGCGAGTTCCTTGGCTTCGTGGTGTTCCAGCGTGAAAATGATTTTACTGCGACAATTACTCAAAACGCTGGTACGCAGAGTAGATGGTAGTTGCGTCAGGTGCTGGCTGGCGAGAATGTAGCCCACTTTCATCGAACGAGACACCGCGAGAGCATCCTCCAAATCTACAGGGAGCTTAAGGAATTGCCCTAGCTCATCAATGTAAATGGGCAGGAAAGGGCGATTTTCAGGGGCGAGACGGGCTTGGTGTAGGGTTAGCTGGTAGATGTAGTTGGTAATAAGCGACCCTATAAATTTAGCGTTTGTCACCCCAATCTGCCCTCGGTTAAGGTTCACCAGCACCACCTTTTTACTCGTGAACAGCTCAATCAAATTAAACTTTTTTGAAGTGGAGGCAAGCATAGCTCGCAGTTCTTTTCGCAATAATAGCTGACGAACTTTGTTCAGAACGGGCGAGATTAATACCTCACGGTTTGCTTCGCTTAGCTGGTTGTAGCCCTGCCAAAAATCCAAGAGAAAGGGGTCGGAAATCTGCGAAAGTATCTGATGGCGAAAGGCAAGGTTGGTTAAAAATTGAGGCAGTTGGGTAAGATTGGAATTTTCAACTTGTGATAGGACGGTTAAGGCGTGGCTGAGCACATCAACCGTGCGAATACCCCAGTTGTCGCTGAAAAGTTCTTGAAAAAGATTAAGCAACATATCTGCCACCAGCTCAGGCGAGGTGTAGCGAGTCAGGTCAAAAGGGTTGAGACCGATAATTTTGTTGCTGGAGCTGGGGTCAATGATAACCAAATCTGCTCGCCGTTCTTTTGGGAAATGAGCCAACACTTCTCGTACCAAGTCGCCTTTAGGGTCAATTAACAGCGTGCTTCTGCCTGCTTGAATATCTGTTAAAATGAACTGGGCAAGCAAGGTAGATTTTCCAACGCCCGTTCCACCTAACACCAAGAGATGCTGGGTGGCGTCTCGAGGTAAAATCTGGAGTGGTTCGTTTTTGATACTTTCACCAAATTTTCGAACAGGCACATCTGGAACTTTATAGCCCAAAGGCAGACGGAGAATTTTGGGGTGAATATTGGCAATCCCAGCCAGCTCGCCTTCGCCAATAGGGGTAAGCCAAAAACTGGCAAGCTCCTGCGAAGAAAGGGTGAGCGGAAAAGACCACGGAATTTGAACCTTATTCACTTTCTCGCTTGAAATCGGGTTGAGAAAAAGTTCGACACCGCTGGATTCTAACATTCGAAAGGCTCCTAAAACAGTATGATATAGCTCATTCTTGCGAAAATGACTATCACTTCGCACACCAATCCGTACATCTGCTTGAAACTGGGCGTGGCGGAGTTTTTCCCGAATCAGCTTGTCGGCATCTTTGGAAAGCTTTGGGATATTCCCTGAAATCCACTGCCACCAAGTGGCGTTAAGGTGCGACAAATCCCGAGCTAGCGGTTGTGGCGGACGCGACTTGCCCACCACAACCTGCACGCAGATTTCCTCCAATGGTTTGAGGTGATGGCACAGTGCTAAAAAGGAACGAGTGAAATTTTCAACACCATCTGTTTTGAGGCTAAAATGGTTACGTTTGATAGCTACACGCCACGCTTTTTCAAATGTTTTTCGCTCTTTAGGGCGAAGTTTCGAAAACTGAATGTCATTGGAAACCTGCAACATTTTGTGTAAATAGGGTGTGTCCATTGGGCTACTGAGAAGCAAATATCGCACCTCGTTTTTCATTAAACGAATCTCCAAAACGAAGGGCTGGCGTCTGGTGTAGCCTGAGAGTCGCACCATCAAATCTAGTATGTCTTGAAATTCCACAGGGCGAGTGTAATCCATTTCATAAATTTCAAAATTTGTTGGGCGTTTCATCGGTTCACCTCCAATCTCTTTTGTTTTTCCAGTAGCGAAAGGCAAGCATTCCGCCACAAATGAACAGAACTAGCAGACTCAAAGGCAGGGCGATTTCGATTAGCCAGTGAACCGCCCGATTGACCAAATAAGCCAGCAGAACGAAAAGCAAGGTGTAGCCAACTATTTTTCGCACACTTCATCATCTGCCTTTCTGTAGTCAATGGGATTTTTTGTATACTTCGGCACAGGGTAATTTGGAATGATAATATCACTTTCAGCTTCTTCTCCCCAGATTGCCCATTTTTTATTAGAAGACACAGGTCTCCGTGCAAAGAGCTCCAAATAATCTGGCTCAGAACAGCGTTCGATGATAGCAAAGAGTTCCTCGGGCTTATGGCTATGGTCTTGTTTAGGGAAGAAACCCCAATTCATTTGACCTTTAAACTTGATAGGAGCTTTTCCGCGAGTTGCGAAAATGACATGCTCGGTGGAATTTCGCAGATAAGTTCCCAAGCCCAGAGTTGGTTTAACCCAAGTAAAAATGCTTTTTGGTTCAAAGCCCCATGCCCGAATAATATCGTAAGATTCTTCCATATAAGAGTTGGAAGTCCAAAACCAGAGATGGGCGTTATCTGCAGCAATGTCCTTTATGGGCATATTGCGGATTTCCTCGTGGCTCATCAGGTTGTAGTGCTTGCAGGCTCCGTAGCTACCTGTTTGGTTCTTCATATAGGGAACATCAGCGAGGATGGTTTTGAATTTCTTTGGTTGAGTTGGTTGTGTCATTTTAAAATCCTTTCTGTTTGTGACGCTCCGAGCATACCAGAAACCGCTAGCAAAAGGGAGCATAAGCAGTTTATGGATTAGGAGCGATGAGAATGGTGCTGTATCTGTTAAGGTGCTATCATATTGCTGTTTTGTTCGGTGATGTAAAAATTACTTCACTTTCTAAGTTCTTTGAGTAGTTCCGCCTGAGCTGAGAGGAATGCCTCATTGATGGCTTGCCTACTCTCGAGAAATTGAGCTAGTTCAATTTCTTCTTCAGTGTAAACAGGAGGAAGATTTTTGTTTTTCTCTTTGACAGGTTGTTTTTTAGATTGAGAATCAAGATATACCAACAAGGCAATAACGCCAGCTACAAAGCCAAGAGCAAACGCAACGATTAAGGGGAAGATAAATTCATTCATAGGGAACCTCCTATCTTATCTGCTGAGAGGCGACCAAAGCAAAAGTCTTGATGATGAAATCTGTGCGTTCCTTAGCATGGGGAGTTTTTGCCAGAATATCTGCCTCGAGCTTCGAAAGGTCGCCTACTTTGTTAAGAATGTCTGCCGTCAGAAGCTGATTCTTCTGAAGAATAGCCATATCTTTGGATAGAGTTTTTGCGACTTCAAGCTGAAATGGATTCGCCAGTTGAGAGATTGTATCTGTTTGATTTTGAGTATTTTGTGGAAGCATAGTTTTTCTCCTTTATTTTTAATGGAATGCATGTTGGTCTTATTCGCCGATAGGCAAGTCCTCCTTTCCTAACACACCTGAGCTCTGGTGTGGTATAATGTTGTTAGCTAACTGATGGTTTAAGTATATCACCGACTAATTGTCCTGTCGTTGTGAGAAAAGAGCCTAAAGTTGTGGTTACAAGTTGGAGGAGGAAAAAGCTATGGAGTTTATTCGATTAGGAACTTTTTGCCAAATTATCAATAATTCACTTTTTGAGAGAATAAATTCTGATTTTGAATTTAAGAAAAACCAAGAAAGTGTCGTAACAATGATATTGCGTATCTTGTCTTATGATTCAAATGATGAGTTGGATGAAAAATATAATGGAGAAGATGGTGAGAAAATATTGGATAAACCTTACTGTAGTAAAATCTGTAAGGGAACAGAAAAAATCCATCTATCCCTCCTAAAATTTTTACAAAAAGATGATTATATAGAGCGAATTTCGACTGTGGAAGGGCAGTTTTCAAGTATTGAAGATGACGCCTATTTCTCGAAATCAGTCGCTTGTCGTAAAATATTAGAGCTTTTCACTTCTCCAACTTACAAAATTATTGAATTCATCGAAAATCCTCATATTGAGAATCGCTGGGAAATTGATGTCAACCAGCTGGAAGAACTCTATAAAAATAAGGAATATGACCGATTTTTAGCGACCTCCTTAGTCTTTATCGCTACTTATATCTCAAATTTAGATAAGAAACACCAACCAGAACTTCAGGAAATCGCTTCTTTGCCAGAGGTCTCAAGTGAGATGTTTGACTCTATTTGTCGGGGCAGATGTTTTGACTCTTTCAGACGCAAAATCCGCATCATTCCACGCAAGGCTACAAAAGATTTTCTTATCAAAAGTGAAACTGTTTTTGAGTCAAAGTTTGTTAATCCAAGATTGATGGAAGATGGAAAATTGACCTATTCTTTCTCTTTCGAAACAAAAGAGGAAGCAGAAAATCATCATTTAAAGGTTACGATTAACGGAGAAGACTTGGAAGTTCACTCGAGGCTTGATACAAGTTGCGACAGCGTCTACCCTAACAAATTGATTCATTCCGTTCACGATATACCACATCACCGCTACTACGAAGTAAAATTAGAAGTGGAACAAATCCGCAAATGTCCCGTCTTTCAAACTTCTTATCGTTTGACTGCACCGTGCAAAAGTTTTAAAGTTAATGTCAGTGTGATTGGTGAAGACAAGGACGATTGGGTAACTTCGTTCAATATGTTTTCGCAAGCCAAATACCGAGACTCTAAACATAATCGTATTAACACCATACCTGGTAGCAATGCGGACAGTGTTGATATCAATCAGTGGATTTCAGAACGAACAGGTTACTCTTTAAATGTTCGTCCTAAAAGAGACAAATGGCTGGATTACATTCCAGACATTGACAAAACATAAATATTAGTGTATAATAAGGCTATAAAATTTAATATTTTCGCAACTTTCCAGAGAACTTCTGAGAATAGTTAATCCCTTGCATTCGGTAGAAAATAAAACAATCTACCGAGCAAGCGGTAGAAATCTATTTTTAGAGGTAACTCACATGTATTCAAAACGCTACAAACAAATCATTTGGAATGATACTGCAGCTAATCCCTACTCAAAAGAAAATCTTGCTCGTAGATTATTGACCTATACCGATGATGCTGAAAAAATTCAGGCATTAACAGGTTTTAACGAGAAAAAGCAAGATGCTTTAAGAGAAAAGAATAGTCAAGCAGTGAAAGTTTTTAACGATTTTCTTCTTCATATAATGGAGTGTCAAAATCAAGGTATTGATTTCAGAAGTTCCAGAAACGGAGCAGATTTAGATACTGCTGTAATGGAAGTTTTAGATTTAACTGAAGAACAATATATTTTGCATAAACAAAGTATTCTAAGGCGTTTAGAGCGTAAACGAAATAAGCGTTCTGTTTAACCTAAGACCTACCCTCGTGGGTCTTTTTCATTTCGTTAATTTTTCTCTAAAATATAACTACCTGCTACAATAGTAAAGAAAGGAGAAATTTTGACAACCCATAATACTAATAAGCAAGAAAATATAGAAACCATAACCATTGGCTATGCCAGAGTTAGCTCAACAGATAATCGGCAAGAATTGGGGTTATCTGTTCAAAAAGAAGCACTCAGCTTTTGCGACAAGCTCTATATCGAAAAAGATTCTGGTGGAAATCAAGACCGTCCCCAACTTGATAAGGCGTTAAAATTAGCTAAAAATTATGCTAAACAAGGTGTTAAAACAAATTTTGTTGTGTATAAATTGGATAGACTTACCAGAAAGATGCTTCACCTCTCTTCCATTATTGAAGATTTAACCAAACATGGTATTCATCTTCAATCAATTCATGAAAATATTGAAACAGATTCTTTAACTGGAAAATTCTTTTGTTTGATGTTGGGTTATGTGGCAGAATGGGAGCTTCAAGCTATTTCTGAACGCACTAAAGACGGACTCCGTAAAGCGAAAGAAAAAGGCGTGAAACTTGGCAACAAAGGAATAGCGAAAGATAAAGAAAAGCAAATTATTGCACAATACCAGCAAAAAGAAATGTCCGTTCGAAATATTGCGAATCAGCTGAACATTTCCACCGCAACCATATATAATGTGCTAAGGCGCAATAGTATTCAAATAAATAGAAAAAATCACCTATAATTGATTGACAAATTCTTAGAAAAATAGTAAATTAAACCTATCAACAGTTTTAGCAAACGGTCGTTTGTTAAAACAATCAAAGTTATCAATAAAAATATTTAAAATGCTGATTTAATAAGGTTTTAGTTACCTTGTTGAATTGGCATTTTTATTTTTTCATTGTTTTAGTTGACGACCGTTAACTAAAACAAGCTCAACCCCTATTGTAGCAGGGATTTTTTGAGTGAAAAATAAAAAATGGAGGTTCTTTATGGGACTTAACGACTTAAAAGCCGATTCAGTTGAGGTGACAACCAAACTTTCGGTTTCTGATATTGGCGTGATTCTTCAAGAAATTTGCGCCGAGTGGAAAACAACCCCAGAAGCTATTCAGAGTAGTTCGGGTGCATTAGCTGATTTTGATGATAGAGCTGATATAGAAATCGTCATTAAAGGTAAAGCTGGCTTATTCTCTCCGCAATTTTATGCAGTTCAGGTTTATGTTTACCAACTTGAGAATGAATGTGGACTTCAGCTCATTGCTTTAGGTGATTCTGGATTTTCGAAAATGTGGTATGGTCTTAATGGCGCGATAAAACTGTCTGAAAGCATTAAACGCCGTGATGCCATTGTAGAACGAATTATGCAATATAGTTCTAGATAGAATAGAAAGAGGTTTAAAATGAATGCTCGTTTAAATCAAAAAGTAGTTCGTGGTGAATTGGTTGAGGTTATTGAAAGCTCAGGTGGTTTTCTTGGCGGAATTGAATATCAATTAGTCGTTGGTGGGAAAATTAAAGAACAATCCAAAGACCTTAGCTATATTCTTAGCGCCTTTGATAGATATTGGTAATTTATTAGAAAGAGTATCGATGAAGAGAAGATTATTTTTCTCATTTATAATTTTACTGTCATGTATTATGCTTTTAGGTTGTAGTTCCCCTAAGAACTTCACAGGTAAATGGAAAACCGATATCTTCGACCAAGGAACTGTTAGAGAAGATGGAGCAAAAATCGCAGGTAAAGCAACTGGACAAGCCGACCTTGCTTCAATTATCTCTAAATATATTCACTGGAATGCTACTATGGAGATAAAAAAGGACGGAACTTTAACAATGGACAACGGCGAAACTTTCTCCGCCAAATGGCATCAAAAAGGCGATAAAATTGTAATTGAAGGAAAAAATATTTCCGGAATTGCAACCCTGTCCGATGACCAAAAGACTTTATATTTTGAAAATAAGCCATTAAATGATAATTCTGATAACCAGAATGGTTTTATGATTGGAGAAAATTCGTTAAAGTTTGAATTTAAAAAGGTAGAATAATGATGAAAAAATTAGGAATGGTGATTACATGTTTAGTGATGATTCTGTTACTTGTTTCTTGTGCAAATAAGAGAAAGGATTTGGTTTTATCGAATTTTCCAAGTATTCAGAATGAGCTAACCGAAAAAGACTTGATTAAGGCAGTTGGAGCACCACACGAGAAGTCCTCTTCTCTTAGCGATGTTACCCAGCTATATGAAAAATTACTAAAAATGGACTTATCTAGTAGTGAATCAATCCTGTCTCAGAAATCAAATTGGACTGTGGGAATAAATGGTATCATTACAGACTACTACGTATACAAATTAAAAGACGGTAAATCAGTGATTGCTTTTCTTAGTAAAGGAAAGGTTGTTGCAATAACAAGAAAAGGTATTGATTATAATTAACGTAAAAGGTAAAGTAATATGAAAAATAGCATTAAAATTCGATTAGCAATTATAACAATAGCCATCATTGGGTTTCTATTTTATGGATTTAGAGATAATGGTTCGGTACTTTATTACGGGCAAAGCTATACAGCAGGTTCTGTATTTAACCCTGATTCGTATCTCTCGGCTGGGCTATTTAAATCCGCAGGTAAAGAGATAAACAAACTGGTTTCGAAAAAGCGTGGAAGTAGCCTTACAGGTGTGATGGTCTCTGCTATAGTTGGTGGAATTACTTTTTTCACACTTTGGCAAGATGACGATTTCAAAGATATTTTAGTGGAAGAAAGAAAACGAGGAGAAAATAATTAAAATGGCCAATTTGGATAATTACTTGATTTTGGTTTTTATTGTAGTAATTGGAATTCTTATCGCTATTCAATTCGCAGGCGAACGTTTTGCAGATTGGCTGACAGATTTAACTGAGCAATTCTTTTCGAAAAGTCTGGATAAGCATGAAGAAAAACGTAAGGCGGAAAAAGAAGAAAAATAAGTTAAGGAGTTACGGTCTAGTTATACTGCCAAATAAAACTAAGATTATCTTCTCTTATTCAAATCTAAGGTATCTAATCCCCCAAAAACCAATATATATTTGACGAATAATAGAAAAAGACGGCTCATTTTTTGAACCGTCTTTTAATTCACTCATAAGATGTATGAACTCAGATTACTTTCGAGTTCTGTGTGTGGAGCGTTTTTCAGCTCCACTTTGACATATGGCTTATTTTGTATTTGCACAATATTTTTCAAAATCTAAAGAAAAACTGCGTTTAAAAATGTCCCTAATAAAGAATAAATTTGGATATAATAGGTGTGATGTCGAACAATAGTAAAAAATTTAGACTTCCAATACTTTTTTCGAAAATTTTTGGTATGAAGCAAATGTAGGCTTTAAAGTGGTATAATAAATGTATAGATAGCTAAACAAAAGAGGTAATTTATCGTGATAATAAAAGCTCTTCGAATTAAAGGTTTTAAAAAATTTAGAGAATTGGAAGTAAAATTCAATGATGAAATTTCGGTTATTGTAGGAGAAAATGAAAGTGGAAAATCCAGCTTATTGTTAGCGTTGGATATAGCTCTAAACCAATCTGTTTTCAATCGTGCAGATTCATCGCTTGATAGATATTTGAATAAAGAGGATATCCAGCATTTCTTTGATAATCCAAGTAAAGATACACTTCCTAAGATTGATATCGAAGTATTTTTAGATTTTCAAGGCTCTATCATAGCATCAGAATTTTCTGGCCTTCACTATAATACTCCTGAAAAAGATAAGTTTTACTGTGGGATTAGATTTGTATATGAATTTGATATGGATTTTTTAAATAATGTCAATTTTGATGAGTTTGCTAAAAACAAAATAATTCCAGTAGAGTATTATCGTGCCTCTTGGAACACTTTTCAAGGAAAAAGTTATAAACGCCAGCTACTTTCAAGAAATACTATATTTTTGGACAATTCTTCTCAGAAATATGACTTGTTTGGTGGGTACGCCAGAAATCTTTATCAGGCTAAAGTGGACTTAAATTTACACCGAGAAGTAGCTTCTGACTTCAAGCGACAACTTCAAGGTTTTATTGATAATCAAAAAGAAAATTTAAAAATTGATGATGATAAACATATTGGATTTGATTCTACTAAAACCGATCTCCTTAAACTGATTGACATTTATGAAAACAATATCTCAATTCAAGATATGGGGAAAGGAAAAGAAAATTTAATTAAAATTGAGACCTCTTTATCTAATGGAATATTTGATATTATCTTTATTGATGAGCCTGAAAATCATTTAAGCTTTACTAATACAAGAAAATTAATTGACCTANTGAAACAACGAACTAACGAACAAGTAATTGTAGTGTCGCATAGTTCGCTGGTGGTGAGTAGACTGGACTTGAAGAATGTAATATGGCTTTCAGACAAAGAAACAAAAAGCTTAAAGAGTTTAGATGATGATACATCAATGTATTTTTCGAAAATTGATAACTTGGACATTTTGAGATTTATATTGGCTGAGAAGGTTATTTTAGTTGAAGGTGCGGCGGAGTATATCATTCTTCCAGCTATTTATCGAAAGGTTTTAGGTAGTAAGATTGAGGCTGATGGTATTGAGATAATTTCTATGGGGAGTATTTCCTACGAAAGGTATCGTAAAATTGCAGAGTCCTTAAATAAAAAAGTTGTAGTAATTACTGATAATGATGGAAAGAATAAACAATACGATAATACAGACTTATTTAGTATTTTTTCTGATGAGAATATTGAAAATTGGACACTCGAAGTTGCTTTTTATAATTCCAATAAGAGCACTTTTGATAAAGAATATAAAGACAAGAAGACTGAATCCAAATATAAGGAAGATGATATGCCCAAAGCTTGTGCACATATGTTGAAAAATAAAACTGAGACCGCACTGTTTATTGAGAAAAATATAGAATCACTTTCTATTCCAAATTATTTAGTTGAGGCGATTCAATGGATAAAAAAATAGTATTAGCTTCTGCTGGTGCAGGAAAAACTTATTTTATTGCAAATGATTTTTCTGAAGATAAACGAGTATTTCTTATTACATTTACCAATCAAAATGTTGAAAATATTCGAAATGAATTGTTAAAACGCTTCAAAGGAAAAATTCCAGAAAACATCAAAGTTTCAACTTTTGATTCATTTGTATATAATCAGTTAATTAGACCTTTTGAGCCTATTGCTAATTTTCCAATCATAAAGAGCAAAGGTGTTGAAGTTAATATTGAACCAGAGACTGACCCTCGTAAATATGGTTACTTTAAATTGGATAACCCTAAGCATTTTTTAATAGATGGTAAATTCTATGTATCCAGATTGAGTAAATTTTTTATAAAGCAAGATAATAATTTCAAAAAGATGTCTCTCAATAGATTGAATAATTTTTGTGATACTATCTATATAGATGAATTTCAAGATTATAACGGTTGGAATTTTAAACTTTTAAAGTATCTTCTGGAATCATCTAAGAATAGCATCGTGGCTGTAGGGGATATTTTTCAAAGCTTAGTAGCTCCAATTCGAAGGGATGGAAAAGGCTCAGATTTGCCATTTTCTGAAATCTCTTCTGTTAAAGATTTATCTCAGAAATTATCTCCTAAAATTAAGATTGATACAGATACTCTAATAAAAAGTCGGAGAGTAGCTCCAAAAGTTTGTGATTTCATTAGTACTCATTTGAGGATTCCTATTGAATCTCTATCAGATAACAATGGGGAAATTAGGTGGTTAAACAGTGCTTCTGAAGCGAATCAAATTCTGATTGATTCTAATATTCCTAAATTAGTTTGGGATAAAAGAATAAACCATAATAGGATAGATAATTCTATTAATTGGTCTTATTCAAAAGGCGATACTTACCTTCAAACTTGTGTAATATTAACTGAGCCAACAAGTGACTTATCAAACTGGGTTAATCTATCTAATAAGTCAAGAAATAGGCTATATGTCGCATTAACTCGTTCTTTAGGGGATGTTTATCTTATTCCTAATACTGTATTTGGGGAGTGGAAAAATAAGTTTAACTAAAAAAAGATTAGACTTATTAGTTAAAGGGAGTTATCATGGATACACCAATAAAGCAAAGGAGATTTTATGGAAAAATTCACCAACAGAAATATTTAAAATAATGAACTTGAACAAGAGCAGTTCTCGCTTCAAGACCGCATTCGAAATATCCACAATTTCTAAAACGAAGACACCACACGAGACCAAGAAATTGCTATAGTAGCCAGCGTGATTAGGTGAGGTGTAGTATAAATACAACATCAGGGAACATGTATGTGATATTTTGGAAGGTGGAGAAGACGCATTTACGAGGAGGGGGAAAATACAGTATCAATCGTTAACAATGATTTATATCTGCAAAATAACAGGAATAGTTATTTTTGCGTTAAAGCCTAACACACACATTTAGCTCGATGAAACTCGGGCTTTTTGGTTGGGTGAATGCTTTTACGCAGTGGAGAAAGGTAAAATATAGTAGATTAAATCTGGAATAGTCCACGGACTTTTCTAAAAAATTATTAGGAACTGGTTTGAATTTCGCAATTAAATTGTTCAGTTTTTATTTCGTTTAACTATATTTAAGGTAAATCGATAGCTTCTTGCGTTCGCTTCGCCTTTCGGTTCGGGTTGCTTAACTTTGCACTAGTACCGCCGTTTCTGCCCAATTTTGGCACACGACTAATATTGTATTTATACACAATATTAGTCTGTGTAGAGGAGGGCGGAGGAATCTTCAAGAAAATATTCTAAGCTTTTTATTTCCTTTTTTTGCTTCTGTTGCGATGGATTACCTTTCGAAAATCTCCAGCAGTTGAGCTTTTCACAACTTCACATTTTCACAAAAAATACCAGTAAAAAATCTTAATTTTTAGCCCAAATACTGATGTAAATTAAACTCAAAAATAGGCTGGACTTCATTACTACAGAGAGTTATGATGGACATGTAAAAGAAATTTAACAGATAGGAGTGATATGTATATCGATTTAGAAACTGAAATGTATCTACAAAAATTAGAAAGCAAAATACGCCAGCAAACATATTGGGGTGTTGTGCCAGAAATGCCAATTGAATGGCAATCAGACCAATTAGGATTTTATTTTAACGACCCGATATCTTTGCCCACATTTTTAACGAAACTACGAGTGTTCGAAAAAGGTTTTGCCTTCGATTATGTTGAAACTAATGTTTTTAAACGCAAAATAACAGTTTTTGCCATTAACGAAAGCAAAGAAAAGTTTATTGCGAAAATCGAAAAGTTGCTCACTTGCCAAAGTAGAGGCGAGATGTGCGAAACCTTGCTATACATTTTAGTAACGCCAGTAACTTGTATCGATGAAGCGATTTGTTAACCTAAAATTACAACAAAATTGCCCCAGTTTTGCGACTGGGGCGTTTGTTTCGAATTGAAAATATATAGAAAATTTTATAATACAGTGTAAAAATGTCAGAAAAATTAAAAACAGTTATAAATAATACACTACTATTGACAAAGTGTAAGGATATCGTTATATTAGTAACACCGAAGATTTCTTGTTTTGTCTAACCAACACATTTTTAATGAAAGTGAGGATGGGACAGATAAAAAGATAAAATCAATGTTGACTGCAGCAGGTGCTGGTGGTATTGGTAGCGTAGTCTCTGTTCATATATTAAAAATACCGTTCGAAAATCTTACTGTGATAAGTGTAGTGATAGTCGTTATTTCACTAATTATTTGTTGCTTTGCATTCTTGGTTATCAATTCTAACAGAAGAACCAGAAATTCAAAAGAGCTGATGGCCACTTGGCTTAGAAAGGGTAATAACTATACTAAACCTAGGAATAAAGCTTCACCAAATAAAAGAAAAAATCACCACTAATAGTGGTGAAGCTAATGCAAATCAGTCTTATCGTTCTCTTGTTGGTTAACTATAAGGCTGATAACTAAAAATAAGAAATCTTCTCCCCAACGGTAGTACGAATATCGTTGGGATTTTCTTTATCTCAAAAGCATATATTTTATAGCTACTTGAGATAACTTAATCTATTATACAGACTTTAAGTAATTGTGTCAACAGTTTTGTTGAAAAAAGCATTAAAATAACTAAAATTAAACTTGGCTTTGTAGTTCAATGTTTAAAACTTCGACCTTTTCTTCCTGTAATTTGCAATTCTAAACGGCAAATTCTTCCAAATCTTCCGTTTTGCAACAAGTAGTATAATATTCTTCGGCACACTCAGAATTAAGAAAACGGCAAGTATAAACCCAAGAATCTTCGTCCGTGATGGAGATTTTCACTTCGAAAACGAGGATTAAAAACATATCCTCCACCGTATAACAGTGTAATTCTTCGAAAGTTGTAAGGTGAACTGTTTCAATTTGGAGGAGTTTGGGTGGAAGAAAATTTTGAAATTTGGCTGAATCATATCTCTCCAATAGTAGTCAAAATTTTCGAAGGCTTTTAGTTTTGCTTTGTTACCAATTTAAAGCTCGGTGGGTACTGGAGCTTCTTGCGACAGTTTGCCCAACTCGTAACTCACACGAAGCATTTCTTGAAGCGTCCAGACCGAAATATCGTGAAAATCTTGGCTGTCTGAATTTTGGCGTTCCAGCGTAGGGATTCTGCCAATCATGCTGGCTACTATAGCAATTTCTTGGTCTCGGGTGGTGTCTTCGTTTTCAAAATTGTGGATATTTTGAATGCGGTCTTGAAGCGAGAATTGCTCTTGTTCAAGTTTATTATTTTGAATATTTCTGTTAGTGAATTTTTCCATAGAAATCTCCTTTGCTTTATTGGTGTGTCCATCATAGCTCTCCGTAAGGAAAGAGTCAAGCACTTTTTCACGAAAACCCCAACGACTTAAAATCGCTGGGGTTAAGTGGTTAGAGTTGGTTAGTTGTTGGACTGCTGAGTGAGGTGTGGACATTATATCATAAAAGAGGGAAAAGACAGATTTGAGATTTCGCAGAAACAAAAACAGCCCGACGAGGGCTGTTAGCTAACAAAACAGTCTCAACTTAAATCGCAAACAAGTCGTTCAAGTTCTCAGCCAAGGTTGGGTGAGTGAAGATCTGTTTTGTGAAGTAAGTGTAAGGAATCTTGTTGTCCATCGCAACAGTGATGATGTTGATGATTTCTTGAGAACCTTCTGAGAAGATACTTGCACCGAGAATTTCTTTTGTTTCAGTATTGACAACCGCTTTGAAAGCTCCGCGAAAGTCGCCATTTACGTGACCACGAGGCATTGCTGCAACAGGGATTTCCTTCACAGCGTATGGAAGTTTCAATTCAGCTGCTTGGCTTTCAGTCAAACCAACTTGTGAAAGTGCAGGTGTGATGAACATAGTGTTTGGCACATTGAGACGGTCTTCAAGTGTGTAGCTGCCATCTCCAGCAAGGTAGCTGTAGACAACACGAAAGTCATCAAGTGAGATGTAGGTAAATTGAGGTCCACCGTTGACGTCCCCAACTGCAAAGACACCAGGAACGTTTGTTTGACAGTGTTTGTCGACCTTGATAGCACCACGTTCAGTTAGTTCAATATCGGTATTCTCAAGTTGAAGTGGTTCGACGTTTGGTTTACGTCCAGTTGCATAGAGAAGGGCATCGAAACGGTAAGTTTCCTTTTCAGTTACGACGAGAACTTGGTCACCGTCGTTTTTGATTTCAGTAGTACGGATGTTTTGAAGTAATTCAATACCGTCTTCTTCCATGTATTGTTTAGCAAGAGCTGCGATGGAAGGTTCTGCACGAGGTAGGAAAGTATCCAAGGCATCTAGGACTGTGACCTTACTGCCAAGTTTGTTGTAAAGACCAGCAAATTCAAGACCAATATTACCGCCACCAAGGACACCAAGCTTTTCAGGCAATTTGTCCAAATTTTGGATACCTGTTGAGTCAAAGATGTTTTTGCTGGTAGCAAGTCCGGGGATTGGCAAGACGTTTGAAACAGCACCAGTGTTGATGACGATTGTTTCAGCGGTGAGTTCTTGTTTTTCATCACCAGCCTGGATTTCGATGACTTTATTTGAAAGGAAGTGAGCTTCCGCATCAAAGATATCCACGCCTGTACCCGCAACAGTAGCGTAGTTTTTGCCATTGAGGCGACCAGTGATGGTATTTTTGGTAGCAATGACTTCTTCAAAAGACAAATCTTTCTCAGCAGCAACTAGCAAAGTCTTAGTTGGAATACAACCGATGTTGATACAAGTTCCACCATACATAGCTTTGCTACGTTCAACGAGGGCAACTTTTTTGCCAGCTGAAGCTAATTTACCAGCTAGTGTTTTCCCAGCTTTACCAAATCCGATAACGATTAAATCATAAGTTAACATTTTTAGTTCCTCCTATTTGGTTTCATTCTAGCACAAGAAAAAAACTTTTGCACAATTCTGCTACGGAAAAGACAGAAAACAATAAAAACGCTTTCTAGATAAAAAACTAGTAATTTTTTAACAATCTTGATAAACTAAAATCCTATCTATTTTTATATAAAATGGAATAAATGTTCGAAATTAGGAGGTTTTATGAAATCGAATCGTTATATTATTGCCTTTTCTGGAGTCATTTTACATTTAATGTTGGGATCCACTTATGCCTGGAGTGTTTATCGCAACCCTATTATGGAAAAAACGGGATGGGATCAGGCTTCTGTTGCCTTCGCCTTTAGTCTAGCAATCTTTTGTTTGGGCTTATCGGCTGCATTTATGGGACGTTTGGTAGAAAAATTTGGTCCGAGAGTCATGGGGAGTTTATCTGCTTTTCTATACGCAGGTGGGAATATCTTAACAGGATTTGCAATAGACCGTCAGGAACTGTGGTTGTTGTATCTAGCTTATGGCATTTTAGGTGGACTTGGTTTGGGAGCAGGCTATATTACCCCTGTGTCAACGATTATAAAATGGTTTCCTGATAAACGTGGTCTCGCGACAGGTTTAGCGATCATGGGGTTTGGTTTTGCTTCTTTATTGACTAGTCCCATAGCGCAACATCTCATCGCAGGGGTAGGGCTTGTAGAAACTTTTTATATTTTAGGTGCAAGTTACTTTATTATCATGCTCCTAGCTTCACAATTTATTAAGCGTCCAAATGAGCAAGAGCTTGCAATTTTATCTGTTTCAGGGAAAGAAAAAACAGCCTCTTTGACGCAAGGAATGGCTGCGAACCAGGCTCTGAAAAGCAATCGGTTTTATATACTTTGGATTATTTTCTTTATCAACATAGCTTGTGGTTTAGGTTTGATTTCAGCAGCATCGCCAATGGCACAGGAGATGGCTGGCTTGTCTACAAGTCATGCAGCAGTAATGGTGGGCGTTTTAGGGATTTTCAATGGATTTAGTCGCTTGCTCTGGGCGAGTTTATCTGACTATATCGGTCGTCCTCTAACCTTTAGTATATTACTGCTTGTCAATCTTTTCTTCTCGCTCTCACTTTGGCTCTTTACAAATTCCGTTTTATTTGTAGTCGCTATGTCTATTTTGATGACTTGCTATGGAGCTGGTTTTTCTTTGATTCCAGCTTATCTCAGTGATATTTTTGGAACCAAGGAATTGGCTGCTCTGCATGGATATATTTTAACAGCTTGGGCAATGGCTGGTTTAGCAGGACCTATTTTATTAGCAGAGACTTATAAAATAGCTCATTCTTATACACAAACCTTGTTCGTTTTTCTTATTTTATATAGTATAGCCTTGGCTTTGTCTTATTATCTAGGTCGTTCAATCAAAAAGGAGAGTCAAAAACCGCTTACATGATTTTCTAGAGAAATTAGGCTATCTTTTGTTCTGGTCTTGTGTTATACTAGATAGGTTGCAAAGAAAACAGTACTTTTCTTTTGTGGGAAAGAGGCAACACGATTTTGTATCCAGTATATGAAAATACGTCATGAAAAGAAAAGTATAAACTACGCCCTATAGGGTGGCTTCGCACCACCTTTAGAAAGAAGAATAACGTGAAATTTAATGAATTTAACTTGTCTGCTGAATTGCTAGCAGAGATTGAAAAAGCTGGATTTGTAGAAGCCAGTCCCATCCAAGAACAGACCATTCCCTTGGCTCTCGAAGGAAAAGACGTTATCGGTCAAGCTCAGACTGGTACAGGGAAGACTGCAGCCTTTGGCTTGCCAACCCTTGAAAAAATCCGTACAGAAGAAGCGACCATCCAAGCCTTGGTCATCGCTCCAACTCGTGAACTCGCTGTCCAAAGTCAAGAGGAACTGTTCCGCTTTGGACGTAGCAAAGGAGTGAAAGTTCGCTCAGTTTACGGTGGTTCCAGCATTGAAAAACAAATCAAAGCTCTTAAATCAGGTGCCCACATCGTGGTAGGAACACCAGGTCGTCTCTTGGACTTGATTAAACGCAAGGCCTTGAAATTACAAGACATTGAAACCCTCATCCTTGACGAAGCGGATGAAATGCTCAACATGGGCTTCCTTGAAGACATCGAAGCCATCATTTCCCGTGTCCCTGAAAATCGTCAAACCTTGCTCTTTTCAGCAACCATGCCAGATGCTATCAAACGTATTGGTGTTCAATTTATGAAAGATCCTGAGCATGTCAAGATTGCTGCCAAGGAATTGACAACAGAATTGGTTGACCAATACTATATCCGTGTTAAGGAACAAGAAAAATTTGATACCATGACCCGTCTCATGGATGTGGAACAACCAGAGCTTGCTATTGTATTTGGTCGTACCAAACGCCGTGTGGATGAATTGACTCGTGGACTTAAAATCCGTGGCTTCCGTGCAGAAGGAATTCATGGAGACCTGGACCAAAACAAACGTCTTCGTGTCCTTCGGGATTTTAAAAATGGCAATCTTGATGTTCTAGTTGCGACTGACGTGGCAGCACGTGGTTTGGATATTTCAGGTGTAACCCATGTCTACAACTACGATATTCCACAAGATCCTGAAAGTTATGTTCACCGTATCGGTCGTACAGGTCGTGCTGGTAAGTCAGGTCAGTCTATTACTTTTGTAGCACCAAATGAAATGGGCTACCTTCAAATCATCGAAAACTTGACTAAGAAACGCATGAAAGGCTTGAAACCAGCGACAGCTGAAGAAGCCTTCCAAGCTAAGAAACAAGTAGCTCTCAAGAAAATCGAACGAGACTTCGCAGACGAAGCCATTCGTGGGAACTTTGAGAAATTTGCTAAAGATGCTCGTAAGTTAGTTGCCGAATTTAGTCCAGAAGAACTGGCTATGTATATCTTGAGTCTGACAGTCCAAGATCCAGATAGCCTTCCTGAAGTGGAGATTGCGCGTGAAAAACCACTGCCATTTAAACCATCTGGAAACGGACGTTCTGGAAGTAATCGTGGACGCGACAATCGTCGAGGTGATAACCGTCGTGGTGGTCGCCGTGATGACTTCAAGAAAGGTAGTCGTGGAAACGATCGTTATGATAAGGAAAAACGTTACCGTAAGGATAATAAAAAACCTCGCAACACTTCAAGCGAAAAGAAAACAGGCTTTGTTATTCGTAACAAGGGAGATAAATAGGAAAAAGCGGTTCAAAATGAATCGCTTTTTTATATAAGGAGACCGATAGTAAAAGAAGATGTATAAAAGTAAAGGTGAGATGGGAAGGGGAACTTTAATCCATCTTCTTATAATATTATTATATAAAAATCCAAACAGAATGTCAATAAAAAATTGCTATTTTTCTAAAATATTTTTGCTTTTAAAAATTGCAACTCAATAAGCAATTTTCAGATAATTATTGAAATAAAGACTTTTCTATGTTATAATGGAAGCGATTATATGCGAGGTAAAAAATGGCACATTTATTAGAAAAAACAAGAAAAATTACATCAATTTTAAAACGCTCAGAAGAGCAAATGCAGGATGAACTTCCCTACAATGCCATTACACGTCAACTAGCAGACATTATTGATTGCAATGCCTGCATTGTCAATAGCAAGGGTCGTCTCTTGGGCTACTTTATGCGCTATAAAACTAATACAGACCGTGTAGAGCAGTTTTTCCAAACCAAGACGTTCCCAGATGACTATGTACAAGGGGCAAACATGATCTATGATACAGAAGCCAATCTTCCTGTTGAACATGATTTGACCATTTTCCCAGTAGAGAGCCGTGCGGATTTTCCAGATGGTTTGACAACCATTGCTCCCATTCATGTATCAGGGATTCGCCTAGGTTCCTTGATTATTTGGCGTAATGACAAGAAATTTGAAGATGAGGATTTGATTCTTGTTGAGATTGCGAGCACGGTTGTGGGGATTCAACTCTTGAACTTCCAACGTGAAGAAGACGAGAAAAATATTCGCCGTCGTACGGCTGTTACTATGGCGGTTAATACCCTCTCTTACTCAGAACTTCGTGCTGTTTCAGCTATTTTAGCTGAGTTGGATGGAAATGAAGGGCAGCTGACTGCATCAGTTATTGCAGATCGTATCGGTATTACGCGCTCAGTGATCGTCAATGCTCTCCGTAAGCTAGAGTCGGCAGGAATTATTGAAAGCCGTTCACTAGGAATGAAGGGAACCTATCTCAAAGTATTGATTTCAGATATCTTTGAGGAAGTGAAAAAGAGGGACTACTAATGGCAAATGCTTTAATCTCAATTGACTATACAGAGGATTTCGTAGCAGACCATGGAAAGCTAACTGCTGGAGCGCCTGCTCAAGCCATATCAGAAGCAATCAATCGCGTAACCAGACTGGCTTTTGAACGTGGGGATTATGTCTTTTTTACCATTGATGCTCATGAGGAGAAGGATACATTCCACCCAGAAAGCAAGCTCTTTCCACCACACAACATCATCGGAACTAGTGGGCGTAACCTTTATGGCCCCCTAGCTGACTTTTATGCTGAGCATGAGGCGGATAGTCGTGTCTTTTGGATGGACAAGCGTCACTATTCAGCATTTTCAGGTACGGACCTAGATATCCGCTTGCGAGAACGTCGAGTTGATACAGTCATCTTAACTGGTGTTTTGACAGATATTTGTGTTCTCCATACGGCTATTGATGCTTATAATTTAGGTTATCAAATCGAGGTTGTCAAGCCTGCGGTTACTTCCATCTGGCCAGAAAATCATCAGTTTGCTCTTGGACATTTTAAGAATACTCTGGGAGCCAAATTGTTGGATGAAAATCTTGATGAAATTAAAGAATGATTCCCTTGGAAAAATGAAAAAAATCTGAAAAAAGTGTTGACAAAGATTTTGAAAGTTGATATACTAGTAAAGTAATCGACGCGGGGATGGCGGAATTGGCAGACGCGCAGGACTAAGGATCCTGTGACCGCTTTAGGTCGTGAGGGTTCAAGTCCCTCTCTCCGCATAGGATAAGAGTTAGCTTTGGCTAGCTCTTTTTGTTTTCCAAAGAAGGCTAGAGCTACAGTTCGACTATCGGAAGAGCTTGGTATCAAGAACTATCATTTATGGCATGGAGTCGGTTTTTGATTGGTAAAACGTGTTCTATATGAAGAAAGTTGGCAGTTGCTAGCTTTCTTTATTTTTTCAAAAAATAAATCAAAAAATTTTTTCAATTTCATAAACATTTCATATTTGGATTTTATAATAGTCTTACAAATATGGAGGTGACAAATGAATCCAATCCAAAGAGCTTGGGCTTATGTCAGCAGAAAACGACTGAGAAGTTTTATTTTATTTCTGATTTTATTTGTCCTTTTAGCAGGAATTTCAGCCTGTTTGACTCTGATGAAGTCCAACAAAACAGTGGAAAGCAATCTTTACAAATCACTCAATACATCTTTTTCTATCAAAAAGATAGAGAATGGTCAGACTTTCAAGTTGTCAGACCTAGCATCCGTGAGCAAGATTAAGGGACTGGAAAATGTTTCTCCTGAACTCGAGACGGTCGCAAAACTGAAAGACAAGGAAGCAGTGAGTGGTGAGCAGAGCGTGGAGCGAGATGATTTGTCAGCTGCAGATAAGAACTTGGTCAGCTTAACAGCTCTTGAGGATTCATCCAAGGATGTAACCTTTACTAGCTCGGCTTTCAATCTAAAAGAAGGGCGACACCTTCAAAAAGGAGATTCCAAGAAAATCCTTATTCACGAAGAGTTGGCTAAGAAGAACTCTCTTTCGCTTCATGACAAGATTCACTTGGACGCTGGTCAGTCTGAAGCTGGAAAAGGACAAACAGTTGAGTTTGAGATTGTCGGAATCTTTTCTGGTAAAAAACAAGAAAAATTCACAGGCTTGTCTTCTGACTTCAGTGAAAACCAGGTCTTTACAGACTATGAAAGTAGCCAAACCCTTTTGGGAAACAGTGAACCTCAAGTCAGTGCAGCACGCTTCTATGTAGAAAATCCTAAGGAAATGGACGGACTCATGAAGCAGGTGGAAAATTTGGCCTTGGAAAATCAAGGATATCAAGTCGAAAAGGAAAACAAGGCCTTTGAACAAATCAAAGACTCAGTAGCAACCTTCCAAACCTTCCTAACCATCTTCCTTTATGGGATGTTGATAGCTGGAGCTGGAGCCTTAATTTTGGTCTTGTCTCTCTGGTTGAGAGAAAGGGTCTACGAAGTGGGGATTCTTCTGGCGCTTGGAAAAGGCAAGAGTTCGATCTTCCTCCAGTTCTGTTTAGAGGTAGTTTTGGTATCACTTGGAGCTTTGCTTCCATCCTTTATCGCTGGAAATGCCATCACATCCTATCTACTCCAAACTGTACTAGCCAGTGGAGATCAGGCAAGCTTACAGGACACGCTGGCCAAAGCAAGTGGTCTATCAACCAGTCTCCTATCCTTTGCAGAATCCTATGTTTTTCTGCTCCTAATTAGTTGCTTGTCTGTAGCCCTTTGTTTCGTATTCTTATTTAGAAAATCGCCGAAAGAAATTTTATCATCTATTAGTTAAGAAGGAGAAATCATGACTTTATTACAATTGCAAGATGTTACCTACCGTTATAAGAACACTGCTGAAGCAGTTTTATATCAGATCAAGTATAATTTTGAACCCGGAAAATTTTATAGTATCATTGGTGAGTCAGGAGCTGGGAAATCCACTCTCTTGTCCCTACTGGCTGGTCTAGATAGTCCTGTTGAAGGTTCTATCCTTTTCCAAGGAGAGGACATTCGGAATAAGGGGTATTCTTACCATCGCATGCACCATATTTCTCTGGTCTTTCAAAATTATAATTTGATTGATTACCTTTCTCCACTGGAAAATATCCGCTTGGTCAACAAAAAAGCAAGCAAGGATACACTTCTTGAGCTTGGTTTGGATGAAAGTCAGATCAAGCGGAATGTTCTCCAGTTATCAGGTGGTCAACAACAACGTGTAGCCATCGCTCGCAGTTTGGTATCAGAAGCTCCAGTTATTCTAGCTGATGAGCCAACAGGAAATCTGGACCCTAAAACTGCTGGAGATATTATCGAACTGCTCAAATCACTTGCCCAGAAAACAGGTAAATGTGTGATCGTCGTCACCCACAGTAAAGAAGTGGCACAAGCATCAGATATTACACTTGAATTGAAGAATAAGAAACTAACTGAAACTCGCAATACTACAAAATAAGATGAGCTTGTTTTGATAGAATGATAAAAACGAATCAAATCTAGAAAGGAAACCTATGTTACACAACGCATTTGCCTATGTTACAAGGAAGTTTTTCAAATCGATTGTTATCTTCCTGATTATTCTCCTCATGGCGAGCTTGAGTTTGGTCGGCTTGTCGATCAAGGGAGCTACTGCCAAGGCTTCTCAGGAGACTTTTAAAAATATCACCAATAGCTTCTCCATGCAAATCAATCGTCGCGTCAATCAAGGAACGCCTCGTGGTGCTGGGAATATCAAGGGTGAGGATATCAAAAAAATCACCGAAAACAAGGCCATCGAGTCTTATGTTAAACGTATCAACGCTATCGGAGATTTGACTGGATACGACCTGATTGAAACGCCAGAAACCAAGAAAAATCTCACTGCAGACCGTGCCAAACGGTTTGGAAGCAGCTTGATGATTACAGGTGTCAATGACTCCTCTAAAGAAGACAAGTTTGTCTCTGGCTCATATAAGCTGGTTGAAGGTGAGCACCTAACCAACGACGACAAAAACAAGATCCTCATGCACAAGGACTTGGCAGCTAAACACGGTTGGAAAGTCGGAGATAAGGTCAAACTAGACTCCAATATCTACGATGCAGACAATGAAAAAGGAGCCAAGGAAACAGTTGAAGTGACAATCAAGGGGCTCTTTGATGGTCACAATAAGTCAGCAGTAACCTACTCACAAGAGCTCTATGAAAATACAGCTATCACAGACATTCACACTGCTGCAAAACTTTATGGATACACAGAAGACACAGCTATTTATGGGGACGCAACCTTCTTTGTAACAGCAGACAAGAACTTGGATGACGTCATGAAAGAGTTGAATGGTATCAGTGGTATCAACTGGAAGAGCTACACACTTGTGAAGAGCTCCTCTAACTACCCAGCTCTTGAGCAATCCATCTCTGGTATGTACAAGATGGCCAACCTCCTCTTCTGGGGTAGCTTGAGCTTCTCAGTTCTTCTCCTTGCACTCTTGCTTAGTCTTTGGATCAACGCCCGCCGCAAGGAAGTGGGGATTCTCCTCTCTATCGGTCTCAAGCAGGCAAGTATCTTGGGGCAATTCATCACCGAATCTATCCTGATCGCCATCCCTGCTCTCGTTTCGGCTTACTTCCTAGCCAACTACCCAGCTCGAGCAATCGGAAATACTGTTCTTGCCAATGTCACTTCAGGTGTTGCCAAGCAAGCCAGCAAGGCTGCTCAAGCCTCTAATCTTGGTGGTGGAGCAGAAGTAGACGGCTTTAGCAAGACCTTGTCGAGCCTAGACATTTCCATTCAGACATCAGACTTTATCATCGTCTTTGTCCTTGCTTTGGTTCTAGTGGTTCTTGTTATGGCGCTTGCTTCAAGCAATCTCCTCAGAAAACAACCAAAAGAGCTCTTGCTCGATAGCGAATAAAAAACTTGCTACCTATTCTCCCCTAAATGGGGTATAATATAGGTAGCATTTTTATCTATTTCATCTTGATAATACTCTTCGAAAATCAAATTCAAACCACGTCAGCTTCACCTTGCCGTACTCAAGTACAGCCTGCGGCTAGCTTCCTAGTTTGCTCTTTGATTTTCATTGAGTATAAGGACTCTTCCTATCAGGATGAAACAGAGATGATTTACAAGAAATTTAAAGGAATGTGAAACGTTTTTTCTATGAAAATTTTAATTGTAGAAGATGAAGAGATGATTCGTGAGGGGATCAGTGACTATTTGACGGATTGTGGTTATGAAACAATTGAGGCAGCGGACGGTCAAGAAGCTCTGGAAAAATTTTCCAGCTATGAAGTTGCTCTAGTACTACTGGATATCCAGATGCCCAAGCTTAATGGCCTAGAAGTCCTAGCGGAGATTCGTAAGACCAGTCAGGTTCCTGTCTTGATGCTGACAGCCTTTCAGGATGAGGAATATAAGATGAGCGCCTTTGCCTCTCTGGCGGATGGCTATCTGGAAAAACCCTTCTCCCTCTCCCTCTTAAAAGTGAGGGTAGACGCGATTTTCAAGCGCTACTACGATACAGGACGAGTCTTCTCCTATAAGGATACCAAGGTGGACTTTGAGAGTTACAGTGCAAGCCTCGCAGGTCAAGAAGTGGCTATCAATGCTAAGGAGTTAGAAATTTTGGACTATCTGGTGAAAAATGAAGGACGGGCCTTGACTCGTTCTCAGATTATCGATGCTGTCTGGAAGGCGACAGATGAGGTTCCCTTTGACCGTGTCATTGATGTCTATATCAAGGAACTGCGGAAAAAGCTAGACTTGGATTGTATCCTCACTGTGCGCAATGTTGGTTATAAATTGGAGAGAAAATGAAACGAACAGGTTTATTTACAAAGATTTTTATCTATACCTTCTCGATTTTTAGTGTTCTGGTTATTTGTCTTCATTTAGCCATTTATTTTCTCTTTCCCTCTACTTATCTGAGCCATCGTCAGGAAACCATTGGCCAGAAAGCGACAGCCATTGCTCAGTCCCTGGACGGAAAAGATAGGCAGAGTATCGAGCAAGTGTTGGACTTGTATTCCCAGACTAGTGATATCAAAGGGTTCGTTAAGGGTGAGATGACTGAGGACAAGTTAGAGGTTAATGATAATTTTCCACTAGATACAGCTCGCCAGACAACTTCACTCTTCATTGAGGAACGCGAGGTAAAAACGCAAGACGGTGCTACCATGACTCTTCAGTTTCTAGCTTCGATGGACTTGCAAAAGGAAGCAGAGCAGATTAGTCTTCAATTTCTCCCCTATACCTTGCTGGCGTCCTTTCTGATTTCCCTCTTGGTGGCCTACATCTACGCTCGGACTATTGTTGCCCCTATTTTGGAAATCAAGCGGGTGACCCGTCGGATGATGGAGCTAGATGCCCAAGTGCGATTACGTGTGGATTCCAAGGATGAGATTGGTGATCTTAAGGAACAGATCAATAGCCTCTACCAGCACCTTTTGACAGTCATTGCGGACTTGCATGAGAAGAATGAAGCCATTCTCCAGCTGGAGAAGATGAAGGTTGAGTTCTTACGAGGTGCTTCTCATGAATTGAAAACACCTCTGGCTAGTCTCAAAATCCTAATCGAAAATATGAAGGAAAATATTGGTCGTTACAAGGATAGAGACCACTATCTGGGAGTTGCCTTGGGAATTGTGGATGAGCTCAATCACCACGTTCTCCAGATACTCTCTCTCTCGTCTGTGCAGGAATTAAGAGATGATAGGGAAAAAATTGACCTGCTCCAAATGACACAAGACTTGATAGAGGATTATGCTCTACTCGCTAAGGAAAGAGAGCTTCGGATAGAGAATTGCTTGACCCATCAGCAGGCTTACATAAATCCATCTGTGATGAAACTGATCCTATCTAATCTCATCAGCAATGCCATCAAGCACTCCACTCTAGGCGGCTTGGTTCGAATCGGAGAAAGAGAAGGGGAACTCTTTATCGAGAATAGCTGTAGTCCTGAAGAACAAGAAAAACTAGCCCAGTCTTTTTCTGGCAATGCTAGTCGCAAGGCCAAGGGTTCAGGAATGGGTCTCTTTGTGGTCAAAAGTTTACTAGAACATGAGAAATTACCTTATCATTTTGAGATGCAAGATGATCGTTTGACCTTCTTCATGCGTTATCCTAAAGTCGCACAAAACCAAGATAAAGAAAGGGTTTACATTGATTGAGTTGGAAGAAATTCAATCTAAAGTATGGGAAAAACTAGCTTTTTTTGTCAAAAAGTGATAAAATGAACAATGTAAATGGGATGTCCCAAAAAATATATAGGAGGCCTGACAAATGGCAATCGTTTCAGCAGAAAAATTTGTCCAAGCAGCTCGTGACAACGGTTATGCAGTTGGTGGATTTAACACAAACAACCTTGAGTGGACTCAAGCTATCTTGCGTGCAGCAGAAGCTAAAAAAGCTCCAGTTTTGATCCAAACTTCAATGGGTGCTGCTAAATACATGGGTGGTTATAAAGTTGCTCGCAACTTGATCGCTAACCTTGTTGAGTCAATGGGTATCACTGTACCAGTAGCTATCCACCTTGACCACGGTCACTACGAAGATGCACTTGAGTGTATCGAAGTTGGTTACACTTCAATCATGTTTGACGGTTCACACCTTCCAGTTGAAGAAAACCTTAAATTGGCTAAAGACGTTGTTGAAAAAGCACACGCTAAAGGTATCTCAGTAGAAGCTGAAGTTGGTACTATCGGTGGTGAAGAAGACGGTATCATCGGTAAAGGTGAATTGGCTCCAATCGAAGACGCTAAAGCAATGGTTGCAACTGGTATTGACTTCTTGGCAGCTGGTATCGGTAACATCCACGGTCCTTACCCAGCAAACTGGGAAGGTCTTGACCTTGACCACTTGAAGAAATTGACAGAAGCTCTTCCAGGCTTCCCAATCGTATTGCACGGTGGTTCAGGTATTCCTGATGACCAAATCCAAGCAGCTATCAAACTTGGTGTTGCGAAAGTTAACGTTAACACTGAATGCCAAATCGCATTCGCTAACGCAACTCGTAAATTTGCTCGTGACTACGAAGCAAACGAAGCAGAATACGACAAGAAGAAACTCTTCGACCCACGTAAATTCTTGGCTGACGGTGTAAAAGCTATCCAAGCATCAGTTGAAGAACGTATCGACGTATTCGGTTCAGAAGGTAAAGCATAATCTAGCTGAACAATACAGATGAAACCTGCCCATCGGGTGGGTTTTTTTGTGTGGAGAAAATAAATTATTTTTCAAGTTTAGGAGGTAGAATTCAATGTGATTCTAAGAAATTTTTTAATTTATGATAAAATAATAGTATGAGTATTATTAATTGAATTCAATTTTATATTTAGTTAGAATATAAAAATATTCTGGCATCATTGATTTTAATTACATAGTATAGAATATTCTATAATTCATTATTTTGAAAACTTTGTTTTATTCCAGTATAGTATGTAGGTGATATAAAATGAATAAATTGGCAAATAATATTAAAAGTTTAAGATTAAGCATGGGTGAAACTCAAGAAGATTTAGCTTATGCACTAGATTTAAATAGTAAGAGTGCTGTTGCAAATTGGGAAAGTGGTGATAATGTTCCTTCGTCAGAAAATTTACATAGAATCTCGAATAGATATGGAGTTACAATTGATCAATTAATGAATGATGATTTAACTTCCGAGTTTTCTTTTATAAAATATTTTGTAATGTTAATAGTGACGATGAATTAATAAAATTATTTATGAATTTATTTCCTGTTATACTCTTAGAGTCTGAGAAATCAAATTTAAAGTTAGTTGAGGCAATTGAGTGTCAAAAGAATTTAAAAAACTGTATGATTAGAGGAGATAATCAAGAGGAATTTGATTTCTATTATGATAAAACAAGTTATATTTATATGGAACTAATTGATAAGGAGGAATCTGTTTCAGCTAAAGCTAACCTTGTGAGTATGTTTCTTTTATGTGCTTTTTACAATAGAATTGGAAAGGAATGGGATGGTATTCAAGATTGTTTTGAATTTAATAATAAAAGTTTAAGAAAAAAAGAATTAAAACGTTTTATTTCGGAGATATATTTAAGTAGAAATTTAAATAAACTCAATAAGGAACGGTCAGAGTACCAC